>JAACZX010000032.1 GCA_009996555.1 Chitinophagaceae bacterium
ATTGGCCTACGGCCCAAACATTAATGATCTTGGTTATGCAGCATCGCCCGATGCATTAACTGCAGTAAACAAAGCAAAAGAACTTTCAGGCAATTGCACGGCTGTTGAAAAAGGATTGATCAATGCACAAACAGTACGCTACTCCGCCGACAGTACAAAAACAAGAGAAACACTCAATCAAGCTTATGTTGATGAAATGCAGAAACTGTATACAACTTTCACTTCATCGGCCGATGTTGCTGCACTGTATGCTGATGCATTGATGCTGCAACACCCATGGGACCTTTGGTATGTAAACGGCACACCCAAAGCATGGACACCACGCATACGCACTGTACTTGAAAAACTATTGGTATCAACACCACTGCACCCCGGTGCCAACCATTATTACATCCATGTAATGGAACCATCGCCTTATGCAGCATTGGCAACTGCCAGTGCCGACAGGCTGGGCAGCCTTACGCCTGCGTTATCGCACATGGTACACATGCCATCGCATATTTATTTACGCACGGGTAATTACAGCAAAGGAAGTGCGGTGAATGAACAGGCTGTAAAGAGTTATCAAAAAGTAGTGCAGCTGTATGCGCCTGCTGCCGGTGCCGATTTTTTATACGTTATCCATAACCTGCACATGCAAACCAATCATGCCATCATGAACGGTAACAGCAAGTATGCAGTTGAAAGTGCCAAACAAACTGCTGCAAGTATTCCTGCCGATTATTTATTGATGGAAGGTGCCATGGGCAGTTACCTGCAATACATTTATTACACAAATATTCTTGTTGATGTAAGGTATGCACATTGGGATGCATTGCTTGCTATGCAGCAACCGCCTGCAAAACAGGTGTATGCCAATGTACTTTATCATTTCGGCAGAGGGATGGCGTATGCACATCAGCAAAAACTACCCGATGCAAAACGTGAATACGCTCTTCTGCAGGAACTGATGAAGGATAGTGTGTTGTCGTTGCCCATGTCGCCCTTCTCTCCTGCTGTTGATGGTGCCACTGTAGCTGCAAATTTGCTGGCAGGCAGCATTGCACTTGCACAAAACGAGCATGCAACTGCCATTGATCATTTCAGCAAAGCAGTTGTAACAGAAGAGTTGATGGTATACAACGAACCGAGAGACTGGTTACTCAACCCCAAACATTACCTGGGCAATGCATACCTGCAGGCGAAGCAATGGAAAAAAGCAGAAGAGGTGTTGTTACTTGATCTCAAAAACAACAGGAATAACAGCTGGGCACTGGCAGGTTTGCACACAGCTTATACGCAATTGAAGAAAACAAAAGAAGCTGCTGCCACACTTCTCCTTATTAAAAAACAAACCGGTAAAGAAAGTATAAAGATCACAGCACCTGTTCTTTAAACAGTAAGCCCTGCTTTTACAAAATCGCTTACAAGATAACTGATGAGTTTGCCGGTGGTGTCGCTTTTGCGTCCATCACTCAGGAAACCTGCGCCTTCACAAATATGCAGGTAGGCCGCTTTACTATCAGTAGCAGCAAAGTTTAAATACTGCCGTGCATGTAACTTACCAAGGCCGCTTGGTGTAATGGCACTGCTGAGTGTATGTTCAATGCAATCAAGATCAAGTTCAATGCCTGTGTACGAATCTTCAGTAAAGCCTGTTGCATGTGCCACAGCCTGTATGAAGTTTCTTTTTTCATGAATAAAAATATCCTCGTAAGTAATGAGGTCGAAGAAAGGATTGTTCACAATATCCATCCACACATTCTGCGGAATATAATTTTCATGCACACCCACTACACAATACTTCTGTAAGTAACCATCGTCTTCTGCATAACGGAAGGCGTTGCCGCTATGTCGTCCTTCAGCTGGGCGGTAATCGGTATGTGCATCAAGGTTAATACAGTTGATCTGTGCCAGCTGAATTTTTCCTGCTTTGTGCAAACCCTTTGCCGTTCCTTTGATCAGCGGATACGCATTGTTATGCCCGCCACCAATTACAATGGGAACTTTGCCATAATAGGTAATCAGCTTTGCCAGTGTTTCCACCTCTTCATCAATAGCATGCACCGCATGACGGTAAGCATCTATTTTTTCTTCATAACCGTGTGCATTCTCTTCTATCACCGATTCAATGTGCGAAAAATCAAAATGCCCCAGCAGCATGATCTCATCGCCTTGCAGAAAATCATTGCTCTGTATATTCAGAAAGGCTGTAAGAAAAGGGAACCATGCTGTATCGGCACCTCCAATACCGTTGTTTGCTTTTACACCAATATCTTCCGGCACACCAAACAAAGCATATTTGGCTGTGGAGGTTTTTAATGCCTGTTCAAACTGTTCACGGCTGTAAGGCAGCTGCACTCTTTCACCAAGCTTGGTTTCAAAACGACGGATCTTTGTAAGCGTAAGAACATCTTCTTTGTTGTAAAAACGGAATGACTGCATATGGCTGACAATTGGTATTGAAAGATAACTTATTTCAGCACATCATTCATCAGGAGAAAAATTCTCCGCCTATCATCACTTTGTCGATGAGGTTACTGCCAAACGCATACGGCAGGTAAGCCAGCGATGGTATTGGTTTGGTGAAAATAAGATTGGCCTTTTTCCCCACGGCAATACTGCCCAGCTCATCCTGCAGTTCCATTGCAAATGCGCCATTGATGGTTGCTGCATTAATGGCTTCTTCCGGCAGCATTTTCATACCAATACAACTCATGGCTACTACCAGGTTCATATTTCCGCTGGGCGATGAACCGGGGTTGAAATCACTTGCCAGGGCAACAGCTGCACCGGCATCAATCATAGCACGTGCAGGCTGGTAAGGCATGCGCAGAAAAAATGCAGCAGATGGCAGCAATGTGCCGATTACAGTTGATTGGGCCAATGCCTGTATATCTTCTTCCGTCATTGTTTCCAGGTGATCAACAGACAATGCATTTAGTTCAATGGCCTTCTGCAATCCGCCAATACTGTTGAGTTGATTCACATGCAGCTTTGGTTTTAATCCATATTGCATGGCCGCTTTGCAGATGGTTTCCATTTCACCTGGAGAAAAGAAACCTTTCTCACAAAACACATCTGTAAAATCGGCAAGATCTTCCGCTGCAATAACCGGCAGCATTTCATTTATAATGAGGTCAATATAACCCTGATGATTTTCCCGGTAAGCTAACGGGTAAGTGTGAGCGCCAAGAAAAGTAGCCTTTACCGGTATGGGCGAAGTTTCTTTCAGCTGTTTGATGACACGCAGCATTTTCAACTCAGCTTCTACCGATAACCCATAACCGCTTTTTATTTCCACTGCACCTGTACCCAATGTAATGAGTTCCTGCAGGCGGCTCCATGCCATACGCAGCAATTCAAACTCCGATAACTGTGCAAGCTTATTGGCTGAATTTAAAATACCACCGCCTTTTGCAGCAATGGCTTCATAACTCATGCCTTTCAGTTTGTCAACAAATTCTTCTTCCCTGCTGGCTGCAAATACAAGATGCGTATGGCTGTCGCACCATGCAGGTAACACAAATTGTCCGCCTGCATCAATGCGTTGTTCAATGGCATCACTCCATGCACCCAGTTCTTTCATTTCACCAAAAGCAGCAATCAACCCATCGTTAATAAGCAGGTAAGCATCTTCAATAACAGGCAAACTGGCAAGTGCCTTACCACGCAGCAATTCATTTTCTTCATGCACACCCACCAGTTGCTTAATATTTGTAACAAGCAAAGTCATACATTAAAAATAGTGGATTGCTGTGTGGCAGGCAAAAAAGAAAGCCCCGCCAAATAATATGGCAGGGCGTTGAGCTATAAGGAACCATTACTGTTTCGCTGCTGTTGTTTGCTGCACAGGTTGTGCCACACCATCCACTACATGCACTACACCATTTGTTGCCAGTATATCTGCATTGGTAATATAAAATGAGTTGCCCATTTCATCTGTCAACATCACTCTGCCATCCTGCACGGTTGCTTTCAGTTTACCGCCGCTTAATGTGGGCAGTTGTACAAAACCTTCACCATGTTTAATGGCTGTCATAATAGTTGCTGCATTCCAGTTGCCACCCACCACATGATACTTGAGCACCTTTGCAAGCTCTGCTTTATTCTTCATCAGTTTCTTTCTGTCTGCTTCAGGAATTTTATCAAATGCCGCATTGGTTGGTGCAAATACAGTGAAGGGGCCATTGAGTTTAAATACTTTTTCCAGTCCTGCATTTGTAATTGATTCAACCAGCATTGTATGATCTGCTGAACCTGTAGCTATTGCAATAATATCAGAAGTAGGTGCAGGAGGTGTTGGAGGAACAACAGGTTGTGTAGGATCGCTTTGACCTTTTACGGTTACGATAGATGCGATCATGAAGAACGCTGTTGAAGTAAAAGTGAAAAACATCTTTTTCATTGTGTTGAAATTTATAAGTTTAGAAAACGCTGTACATGAATAAATAAAAGCTATGCTGCAGATTCAGTTGCCACACGCATACGCCGGCTCTTTCCGGGAAAAGAACACACATCAGGCATACATACGAAGAGGAAGATGGGAGTTGAATTTTTCGTAACGAAGTTCTCTTCCTGAAAAACAAGAACCATGCCAGCAGAAAATAATGTGCATTACTTTATGGTTTCTGATTTTCTGTTTAAGTTCGTTCTCATGCTGCAGTTCACCGTTGTTATACAAAAATTCAACAAGCAGGGAGAGAAAACCGGCTGGACCTATATTCTTATTCCTGCAGCAATTGCTGAGCAGCTGAACCCCGGTATAAAAAAATCATTTCGTGTAAAAGGAAAGTTTGATGCGTATGCGTTTGATGCCATGACTTTATTGCCCATGGGTGAAGGCGATTTTATTATTCCCTTAAAAGCTGATGTACGAAAAGCCATTGGCAAACGTGCAGGTGAAAACCTGCATGTACAATTGGCCCTGCAAAAGAAAGCGTATGAAATTGCAACAGACTTTATGGAGTGCATGAAAGATGAACCCAAAGCACTTGCGCATTTTCAATCGCTTGCCGGATCGCACAGGAATTATTTCAGCAAATGGATCGAAGCAGCTAAAACAGACGAAACACGCACCAAACGGATTGCTCTTGCCGTGAATGCTCTTGCCCGCAACATGGGTTATGCTGAAATGATCAGGGAGCAGGTTGCAAATAATAAACTACGTCGTTGACCTTATGCACATAACAATTGTTAGCTGTGGATAAGATGCAGTATTAATGCGGGTTTGCGTGGGTTACCTATCTTTGCTTTGCGTATAAAAAGCGGAAATATTTATTTCTGTTGGCCGTGGCAACACGATGCTAAAAAACACTTAAACCATAAACAAATACACATGATTCAAAAAACGTATTACAAAACAAAGGACTATTGTAAAGTAAAGTTTTCGTTTAAACCAGAAAATGCTGACAGTGTTGAAGTACTTGGCCTCAACAGCGACTGGAACAATCCTTTGGTGTTAAGCAAGAAAAAAGACGGTACTTTTTCAGCAGAGGTTAACCTGCCAAAAGAATCAAAACATGAGTTTAAGTACCTGGTGAATGCTACCGATTGGGTAAACGAACCCGAAGCCGATGAAGAACAACCAAATGCCTTTGGTGGCAACAACAGCGTTCTTGTGCTGTAATTCTATCTTCCCCAACCTTTAACGATTGCTTCTTTTTTAATGCCGGAATTTGCATAACAATCCTGGCCATTGGCATTGTTATGCCTGTACCCTTTATTTTTTATTCCGGATCCTGCTTTTAATAAATTTTTCGAACTCCACTGCATGGAACACAACGGCAGATACGGCTATACAAATGCCCAGCTCTGTAATAGTTAATGGTTGTGTTTTAAATATTTCATTTGCAAACGGCAGATAAATAACTCCCATCTGCAATACAAACGTAAGCAGTACTGCGCCCAGCAATTCTTTGTTGCTGAAAAGTCCTTGTTTGAATAAATACTCTCTGTCGCTGCGGATAGCAAGCACATGCCCCAATTGTGCTAAGGACAACACAGTAAACACCATTGTTTGCCAATGGGCACCGCTATGGTTAATGCTCCATGCCTGTATGCCCAGCGTAACTGCTGCCATAAGCAACCCAACCCAAACAATATGATAACCGATACCATCAGCAAACAAACTCTCCGTTGTCTTTCTTGGTGGCCTGCTCATAATATCACTTTCCGCTTTTTCGCCTGCAAGTGCAAGCCCCGGCAAACCATCTGTTACAAGGTTGATCCAGAGAATATGAATGGGCAATAACGGAATAGGTAACCCAATGAGCGGTGCAAGAAAGAGTGTCCATATTTCTGCACCATTACAGGTCATGATATACTTTACAAACTTGCGGATATTATCATAGATCCTTCTGCCCTCTTTCACTGCTTTTACAATGGTGGCAAAATTATCATCAAGCAAAATCATGTGTGCTGCTTCCTTGCTCACATCAGTTCCATTGATGCCCATTGCCACACCAATGTTTGATGATTTGAGCGAAGGCGCATCATTCACACCATCGCCTGTCATTGATACAAAATGATTTTTGTGCTGCAATGCTTTTACAATGTTCAGCTTCTGTTCAGGCGACACACGTGCATACACTCTTACCTTTTCTACCTGTTCATCAAAATCTTCCGGTGAAATTGCTTTCAGCTCTTTACCCGTCATTACAAGATCATTCTTTGTAAGGATGCCGATCTCTTTTGCAATGGCCGAAGCAGTTGCCGGATGATCGCCTGTGATCATCACCGGCCTGATACCTGCTGCTTTACATTCAGCAATGGCTTGTTTCACTTCTTCACGTGGCGGATCGATCATACCTGCCAGTCCTGCAAACTGCAGTTCTGTTTCTACATTTTCATAACTGAATGGCTCAGGCAATGCATCAATGAGTTTATAACCAAACGCAATCACACGAATACCGTTGGAAGACCACTCGTCTGCTGTTTTTAAAATAGCATCAGCATCGATCCATGTTTCTAAAGAAGCAGCGATGGTTTCAACAGCGCCTTTCGATAACACCAGGAACTGCTGCTGATAAGGATGCACGGTGGTCATACATTTCCTGTCGGAATCAAAAGGCAATTCAGCAACACGTGGCAGTTGCTGCTGCACTTCTTTCAGTTTATCAGCAGAACGCTCTGCAATAAAATATTCAACAAGTGCGATCTCTGTAGGATCACCAACCAGTTTTCCTTCCGATTCTTTCACATCATGATTTAACGCAAGTGCAGCTTCAAACACCGGCACAGCATTCAGATGCAGTGCAGTTGATTCTGATTGCACCTGCACCACTTTCATTTTGTTTTGTGTGAGCGTACCTGTTTTATCGGAACAGATATAGGTAACAGAACCCAATGTTTCTACTGCCGGTAACTTGCGGATGAGTGCATTCTTTTTCACCAGCCGCTTAGCTCCTCTTGCCAATGCAATGGTAATGAGTGCAGGCAATGCTTCAGGAATTGCAGCTACTGCCAGCGAAATAGAAACGAGCAGCATGTTCAATGGTTTTTCACCACGCAGCAAACCAATTACAAACAACATCAAACAAATAAAAAGGATGATGTAAGAAAGCTTACGTCCAAAATCGGCCATGCGTTTTTGCAAAGGAGTCGCTGCTTCGTCCTGTTGCAGCATTCGTGCAATTAACCCGATCTCCGTTTGCATACCCGTTGCTATCACCACGGCTTTTGCACGGCCATTTGTTACCAATGTACTTTTAAAAGCCATATTCAAACGATCGCCAATCGGAATATCCACTTCGTTCATTTTCTGTTCTGTTTTTTCAGCAGGAACAGATTCGCCGGTGAGAGCAGATTCATCAATCTTTAAACTGAAAGTTTCGATCAAACGCAGATCGGCCGGCACAACATTTCCTGCTTCAAGTAACACAAGATCACCCGGCACCAACTCTGCCGATGGTATTGTTAACGGCTGACCGCCACGCAACACATGCGCCTGCAATGCAGCGATCTTCTTCAACGCTTCCATTGCTTTCTCTGCCCGGTACTCCTGGATAAAACCCACAACAGCATTCAGCAAAACGATCACCATAATAATAATGGTGTCGGTTAAATCGCCTGCAATACCTGCAATAACAGCAGCTGCCATCAGCACCAGTATCATAAAATCTTTGAACTGGTGAAGAAATAGAACCCAGGCGGGTTTCTTTTTCTTTTCCTGTAATTCGTTGGGACCGTATTCTGCAAGTTTCAGTGCAGCTTCTTCTGCATTGAAGCCGTTAACAGATGCGCCAGTGAGTTCGATTACTTCCGTTGCTGTTAGGTGATGCCAGTTCATTCCGATTGTATTGATCAAAGATTGAACGGTAAGTTACAAAACAAAATGGCTGAATAAAAATGAGAAGGATCAATCGTAAGATGGAGTAAGATCACTTATTCAGGATGGTTTCTTCAATATGGCAACTGTGAGCCTGCTGATACAAACAAGCTTTTCACGTTCATCAACAATCCGAATATCCCATACATGTGTGCTTGCACCAATATGTATGGGTGTTGCAACACCTGTTACCACACCGCTGCGCACGGAACGGATATGATTGGCATTGATCTCAATACCAACACAAATAAATTTTTCAGGATTGATGATCATGGCCGAAGCAATGCTGCCCAATGTTTCAGCCAGCACACAACTGGCACCACCATGCAATAAACCATACGGCTGATGTGTGCGGTGATCGACGGGCATTGTTGCTTTGATGAAATTGTTACCAACTTCTGTATAGTTGATGGAAAGCAGTTCAGCAATTGTGTGCTTGTTCAACGCTGCCAGGTCTTCGGTTGTCAGTTGTTTATTAAACCAAATGGCTTCCATGATGCGCTGCTGTTACTTTTTATTTACTGCGTTGTTTACCACTTCCGGTAAAAACGGAGAAGCATCACCACCGTTACGGATAACATCACGCACCAATGTTGATGCTACGGATGTGTACTGCGGCAAACAGGTAAGAAAGATGGTTTCAATATTATGATCAAGACTGCGGTTCATATCTGCAATCGCTTTCTCATATTCAAAATCGTTGACGTAACGGATACCTCGCAGAATAAATTTTGCATTCACCCGTTTGCAGCAATCAACAGTTAACCCATCATACACAACAGAATCAACTCTTGGTTCATCTTTAAAAATAGACTGGATCCAGTCTACCCGTTGCTCTTCGCTGAACATAGGTACTTTGGCTGCATTGCGGCCGATACCGATATACAGTTTATCGAACAGATCAAGCGAACGGTAAATAATATCAAGATGGCCAACGGTGATGGGATCAAACGTTCCCGGGAACAGACAGATACGTTGCATGCAGTTGATTTAGAGACCGAATATCGAACGAATATCCCACATAAACAAAGCACACATCGTAATTACCGCAATAAACAGCCGTAATCACACACCGTAAACGGGTATTTTATTTTATAAAGGTTGTTTGTATTTTTCTGCAAACAAACCTAACCATGAGTAACCGCAGTACATCCAAAGTAAGGATCCTCAGTATTGATGGTGGTGGAATAAGAGGTATTATTCCCGGCACCATTGTAGAATATCTTGAAACACGCATCCGTGCAGTAACCGGTAATAAAGATGCAAAGATCGGCGAGTACTTCGATATGATCGCCGGCACCAGCACAGGAGGTATTCTTACCAGCATTTATTTAATGCCCGATGAGAAAGAAACTGGCAAAGCAAAATTTTCTGCTACTGATGCGGTGCAATTGTACATGCAGTTTGGTAACCGCATTTTTAATAAAAACTTCTGGCAGCAGTTTAAGAATTTCAGTTTCTGGAATGAAAGTTTCCCTTCTGATAACCTGGAAAAGCTCTTGCAGGATTATTTGGGCGACACTTCGTTAAGCCAGATGATCAAACCATGTGTAATTACTGCTTATAACTTTTACGAACGCAGAGCTGCTTTTTTTAACAGCGCTGTTTCACGGCGTATCGGCGGCGAAGTGCGTGATTTTAAAATACGCAATGTAGCAAGAGCCACCAGTGCTGCTCCCACTTATTTTGAACCGGCGATGATCTACAGTTTAAGCGAAGCACCGCAATACTTAATTGATGGTGGTGTGTTTGTAAACAATCCGGCTTTGTGTGCCTACAGCGAAGCAAGAGGTTTAAACTTCAGCGATGACCGGGTATTGTATGGCGAATACAATCTGCCAAAACCCGACAGACCTGCAGCAAAAGATATGTTACTCATCAGCATTGGTACCGGCAGCAGCAAAAAGAAATACGAGTTTGAACAATTGCGTAATGCAGGACTGATTAAATGGTTACCGGTGCTCATTGATATCATGATGAGTGGCAACAGCGAAACGGTACATTATCATCTTGTGCGTATGTGGGATACGTTAGAAGATGCTGATAAAGGAGATTACTACCGCATTGATCCCGATTTAAAAACTGCATCGCCGGATATGGATAATGTATCGAAGAAAAATTTAAAGCTGCTGAAAGAAGCAGGCGAAAGTTATGTGTTTGAAAACACAGAGCAACTGAATGAAATTGTTGACAAATTGTTGTTGTATAATTAATATCCTCCCGAGGAACGAGGGCTCTGCTTCATCAACTTACAAAAGCCAGACTATTTCCTCCTTACGTCGGAAAGACAGCAAAGTTCAACACTAAAATAAAGTTCATCAAACTCATCTTAAATAGAAAACGCCGAAGCAGTTGCTTCGGCGTTTTTTCGTATTGATGGTTCAGGCCGCTCCAGCGTCCCGACCCTTGTTAATTCAAATTCCTGAAATCCACCGGTACCAGTTTACTTACACCAGCTTCCTGCATGGTTACACCATAAATCACATCCACTGCACCCATTGTCTGCTTGTTGTGCGTAACAATAATGAACTGCGAATTTTCGCTGAACTTGCGGATCATGTTGGTGAACTTACCTACGTTGGCATCATCCAAAGGCGCATCCACCTCATCGAGAATACAGAACGGAGCAGGCTTAATGAGATAGATCGCAAACAACATGGCTGTTGCAGTTAATGTTTTCTCACCACCACTCAGCTGTGTAATGCTGCTTGGGCGTTTACCTTTTGGCTTGGCCACGATATCAATACCTGTTTCAGCAAGGTTATCGGGATTTTCCAATACCATGTCTGCGGTATCATCATCGGTAAACAATGCCTTGAATACTTTCTGGAAGTTTTCACGCACCTGGTTAAAGGTTTCAAGGAAACGCTGGTTGGCCGTTGCTTCCACTTCCTGGATGGTTTGCAGCAACGATTCTTTTGCTGTTACCAGGTCATTCTTCTGTTCAAGAATAAACTCGTAACGCTTGCGCATTTCTTCAAATGCTTCGATCGCTGTCGGATTTACTTCACCCAGGTTTTCCAACCGCTTTTTCATACGATCAACCTTGGCTTGCAATTCTTCCAAAGGTTCTTCGCCTGTGCGTTCTTCTTCAATTACTTCTTCAAGATTTACTTTGAACTCAACCATCAAGCGTTCTTTGGTTCCGCTCAATTGTAATTTCAGTTCAGTGAGTTTATCTTTTATTTCGTTGAGCAAATGATCCACCTGCTCTTTCTCTTTTTGTTTGTGGCGGAGTTCGCTTTCTTTTTCGCCCAACACATTCCGCAGGT
>JAACZX010000281.1 GCA_009996555.1 Chitinophagaceae bacterium
CTAAAAGATCTTACGATTGATTATACCATGGGTATTGATAATGTTTCTCAGTTTGGAAATACTTATATCCCCCCTTATACATATAATGCAAGCCCTGATTTCTGGGGAGGTGGTTTAACACTCGATCCTACATTAAATGGTTATGCAAGTGTTGGTAATAACCAGCAGTTCCTGATTAACCATGAGATTAATGCAACGTTAACCAAGAATATTGCAAAAGAATTGGTTTCAACTACACAAATTGGTTATTCGCTGCAGTATGAAAAAGGAACATATTCCGTATTACAGGGACGTGGTATGGCGCCTTTTGTACAAACGGTAACAGGCGCAAGCACAGTATTGCCTGGTCTTGATCAACGAAGTGAAATTTCTATTTCGGGAGGATATGTACAGCAGAACTTTAAATTTAAAAACAGGTATTTCCTAACTGCTGCAGGACGTATCGACGGGTCTTCTGTATTTGGTGAAGATCAACGCAACCAGCTTTATCTGAAAGTGAGCGGTAGTTATATTTTAAGCGACGAAAAATTCTGGACCAATGCCGGTCTTGATAAGTGGTGGGATTTTGTAAAGATCCGTGCAGCTTACGGCGAAAGCGGAAACCTTACAGGTATTGGTGCCTACTCACGCTTCAATGTATATAATGCTTCACCACTTGTTGGCCGTACTTCATTACTTTCTCCGGGCGAACTTTCCAATGAAAATGTAAAGCCTGAAGTACAGAAGGAAATTGAAATAGGAACAGATATGTCATTCTTTAAGAATCGACTGAACCTTACATTTAACTGGTATCACAAGCGGGTACAGGATTTATTGATCAGCCGGTTTATTGCACCAAGCAGTGGTTACACAAGTTTACTTGATAACATAGGCGAAGTAAGTAACAAAGGTGTTGAAGTAATGCTGGGCCTGGTGCCTGTGCAAACAAAAGATTTTACTTGGGAAGCAGATGTGATCTTTAACAGAAACAAGAATCGAGTTGAAAAAATACCACAGGGGTTAATTCAATATAATCTTCCTGCCGGGGCTATTTCATTACTGCCTGGCTATTCAGTGGGCGTGTTTTATGGTTTCTTCTTTGCAACAGATGCAAACGGTAACCAGATCAAAAACAGTTCAGGATTTCCTTTGCAGGAACGTGGTACACAAACCACGCCATCAACATACACTACTCAGCGTGATGTAAACGGATTGCCAAGCGGCACACCGCTTCGCAGAGTAATCGGAGATCCTAATCCTGATTGGACAGGAACACTTGTAAACACATTCACGTATAAAAAATTATCGCTTCGTGTTCAGATTGATGCGGTGCAGGGTGTAGATGTATTTAATGCTGATTTCCGTACCAGACAGGGCGTGGGCAATGGTAAAGAGTTTGCAGAAAAAGAACATAAAGGAGAATTGCCAAGAGGTTACGTCAGCAGCATTTATGCAATTGAAGAATGGCGTATTGATAACGGAAGTTTTGTAAAGCTCCGTGAAATTTCATTATCCTACAGCGCAGGAAAGATCAGCAACTTCATCAGCGATCTCACTGTGCGTTTGTCGGGTCGTAACCTCATCAGCTGGGATAATTACAAAGGATTTGATCCTGAAACAAATGCCGGTGGTGGCAGCACCCTTGCACGTGGTGTTGACTTTGGGAATGTGCCTATACCACGCACATTTGCCGTATCACTCATTGCTAAATTTTAGATCAAAACTTAAAAAGAAAGATTATGAAACGATATACATATCCCTCTCTTTTAACGGTGTTGGCAGTAATGCTGTTTGCATCGTGTAAAAAAGATTTCAGCAATCCCAATTCAACGTTGGTGAAAGATGCGTTGAGCAATTCTGTGGGTTTAACAGGCGTAACAATAGGCGTGCAAAAGCAATACAGTGTGGGCAGGCAATCGCCATTGTACAACCTTGTTACTGCAAATGGTTTTTCTACGTTTGAACTGCGTTTGCAAAATGCAGGTAATGTAGATGAAGCAAATTTGTCTACCGGAGGTATAAATGTTGACGGTAATAATAATGTGCTGGGTAATCTTTGGGCACAAAGTCTGAAAGTGATCTTTGATGCCAACAATGTTATCAATAATGCACAAAGTCTTGGCGATAAAGGATATGCTTCAGGACTGATTGGACATGCTACTGTTTTTAAAGCAATGGCATTGGGAAATCTCTCAATGTATTGGGAGCAGATACCTGATACGATCAATACCAATGTTACATTCATTCCAAAAGCGCAGGGCTTTGCAAGAGCAATTGCAGCTATTGAAAAAGCGCAGGCAGCAATTGCTGCAAATCCTATCAGCAGTCAGTTTCTTGCTAATCTTCCTGCCGGAATTGAAATACCACAAACATTACAGGCATTAAAAGCCAGGTATCTTCTGTTCAGTGGAAATTATGCAGCAGCGCTTACAGCAGCAAACACTGTAAACCTTACCGTAAAGAGCACGATGAACTTTGATGCTGTTAGCCCCAACCCGATTTTTAATGTGGCTACAGCTACAAACAATGTGTTTCAGGTGCTTGACTCAACTTTTGGGCTCACGCCGGCACTTGCACCGGATTTAACTGATAAGCGTATTCCTTTTTATATGTCGGTAAATGCTTCCGTTGCTCCAAGATGGCGTATTGCAGGATTTGGAACAACACTTTCAACACCATGGCCTGTTTTTATACCAGGCGAAATAATGTTGATTAAAGCGGAAGCATACGCAAGGCAAGCAACTCCTGACCTGGTGAATGCTATTGTTGAATTGAATCGTGTAAGAACAAAAACAGCAGGGTCCGATCCCTATGGTATTGGAGGGGAATTATCTCCGTATGCCGGAGCGGTAACGCAAGCTGCAATATTAACAGAGATCTATCGCCAGCGCTGTATTGAATTGTATATGCACGGATTTAAAATGGAAGATATCCGCCGCTTTGGCCGGCCAGCTTCAGAACGCAAACGCAATTATTTTCCTTATCCTTTCCGGGAAAGGGATAATAATCCTAATACACCAGCCGATCCGGCAGGTTAATAAGTTTTTTATCAGTAGTTATGTTTTAAGTGTACAGCCCCGTTGTCTAACGGGGCTTTTTTATATCAAAAAATTTTTAACAGGAGAGCAACGAATCGGGAAATAGCTTTGTCAACTCATTACAAAACCTGAATGATCGATCAGCGGCAACTAATAAAAGACTGTTTGCGTGGCAATGCCATGGCTCAAAAGCAACTGTATGATGCATTTGCTGAAACGATGCTGGGTATTTGTTACCGTTACACCAAGTCAATGGCTGATGCGGAAGATGTTTTGCAGGAAGGGTTTGTGAAGGTGTTTCGTAACCTGCACACATACCGGAGCGAAGGTGAATTAGGTGGCTGGATACGCACCATTATGGTAAACACTGCACTCAACTACCTGAAGAAGAAAAAGGAATACCAATACGATATGTCGTTCCTGAGTGAGCCCCTGCACCCGGTGAGTA
>JAACZX010000644.1 GCA_009996555.1 Chitinophagaceae bacterium
AAGCGCATTGCCATTAATCTCGACAGGTATAAAATCCTTCCACCTGAAATGCCCGAACGGTATATATGGGTTAATCTGCCTGGTTATAAGCTTGAACTGTGGGATAATGATACGTTGCGGCTTGAAAGCAAAGTAGTTGTAGGAAAGCCTAATACACGCACACCATTGCTCACCAGCCGCATCAGCGATATGGTTACTTATCCGCAGTGGACAATACCCAACAGTATTATCATGAAGGAGATTGTGCCGGCACTTCAACGAAATCCAGGCTATCTGGCAAAAAAAGGATACTCGTTGCTAACATGGGAGGGCGAAGAAGTGGATCCGTACAGTATTGACTGGACGAAATACAAAAAAGGGATTCCTTATAAAATAGTACAGGGTAGTGGCGATGATAATGCTTTAGGCATATTAAAATTCAATTTCCCGAATAAGTATTCAGTTTATCTGCATGATACCAATCAACGTTACCTGTTTAAAAATGCGAAGAGAGCATTAAGTCATGGTTGTGTGCGGGTGCAGGAATGGGAAAAACTCACCTATTATATTTCATCCCTTGACAGTACTAATTTTGAAGACGATCCATCACGCATAAAGAGCGATTCCATTAAAGTATGGCTTGAACGAAAGGAAAAGCACATTGTAAAGGTAAAAACCAAACTTCCGGTTTATTTCCGTTACTTTACCGCCATTGGTAAAGAGGGAAAGCTTGTTTTTTTTGAGGACATTTATAATGAAGACAAGCAGGCACGTGAAGCCTATTTCTTAAACAAATAACGATTGATGAAGAAATTCTGCCTTCTTTTAATCTTACTTTTTTCCGTAACGTTATTTCCTGCCGTAGCGCAACAAGACAGCAATAAGCCTGTTAAAAAAACAAATGGCAAATCCAGGTTACAATATGGGATGGCCAGTTTTTATTCCAATAAGTTTAACGGGCGTAAAACAGCAAATGGTGAGATTTTCAGTAATCAAAAAATGACCGCTGCACATAACACGCTTCCTTTGGGAACCTATGTAAGGGTAACCAACCTCAGGAATGGAAGGAAAGTGGTGGTGAAGATTAACGACCGGCTTCATCATAAAAACAAACGCATCATTGATCTTACCAGAACAGCCGCATCAAAACTGGGGTTCTTAAAGAGCGGTTTAACCCGTGTAAAAATTGAAGTATTAGGCAAAAAGCCTCCTGCAAAATAACATTGCAATGCCAAGAATGTGGGTAATTAATTTTATCATTAAGCTACCTACCGTTATTTTTGCTCATTCCAAAACAATTCATATTATGAAACATTTTAGCACCCTGTTGGTAATACTTTGTAGTTTTTTAACTGCAGGCGCCCAAAACAAAAATTTAAAAAAGCTTCCGTCTATCGGGTTTCAATTTTCTTTTTTTGATTTCACTTCGGGATCACAAATACAGCAACAAGGCCTTGCAAGTGCGCTAAGGAACAAGAGTTTTAGCAAGCGGGATAATTTAAATCCCGGTTTAACTCTACACTACATAGAAGGCATCACGAATAACCTGGATGTAATGGGAAGATTAGGCGCTTCTTTTTTATCATATCCAGCTCGTAATTCACCTAGCGTGGGTGCTCCTGAAAAATTGTATTTGGAAGCTGATGCAAATCTAAATATTAAATTGCTTCCGGATAATTTTGTAGTTGTACCTTATTTGCAGGCAGGTATAGGTGTATCCAGAGAACAATCTAACTTTATGGCATACATGCCATTTGGCCTTGGCTTGCAAGGTAACCTATTCAATCAGGTATTTCTTCATTTAAATACAGGTTATCGTGTACCTGTTACAGCAAGAGCAAACTATGGTCTCGTTCATTCTTTTGGCGTAAGCGTTCCTTTAAAAGAGCGTCAAACTGCACCTCCTCCGCCTCCACCGGCTCCTGAAGTTCCGAAAGACAGAGATGGTGATGGTGTGTTGGATGTAGATGATGTTTGTCCTGATGAAGCAGGCGTGGCTGCATTACGTGGTTGCCCTGATAAGGATAGAGATGGTATTGCCGATAAAGATGATAAGTGTCCTGATGTGGCTGGTTTGGCCCGTTATAATGGATGTCCTATTCCTGACACAGATAAAGATGGCATTAACGATGAAGAAGACAAATGCCCTAACGTAGCTGGTGTAGCCCGCTACAGCGGTTGCCCTGTACCTGATACAGATAAAGATGGTGTAAATGATGAAGAAGATAAATGCCCTAACGTAGCTGGTGTAGCTTCAAATGCAGGTTGTCCTGAGATCAAAGAAGAAATTAAAACCAAGATCGAGTTTGCAGCCCGCAGTGTATTCTTCACTACAGGCAGTGCTCAATTACAGAAAAAATCTTACGCTCCTTTGAATGAAGTAGCAACAATCCTGAAAGAAAACCCAACACTTCAGCTTGATGTAGAAGGTCATACAGATAATACTGGTGATGCTGCAAAAAATCAGACTCTTTCAGAAAACCGTGCAGCAGCAGTAAAAGCATACCTCGTGTCTCAGGGTATTGATGCTGGACGTTTAACTTCTGCAGGTTATGGAAGCGATAAACCAATTGCAGACAATAAAACAGCTGCAGGCAAAGCTAAAAACCGCAGGGTTGAATTAAAGCTGAGAAGTTATTGATCTTCCTTTTTGGATAAAGAAAAAAATCTCCCGTTCTGCGGGAGATTTTTTTATGCCCTGCCACTAACAAGTTTTATCTTCGCCCACTTACAAAAAGGAGTTGAAATTGCTGATATGAGTACGAAGAAAGAGATTGTAATGAGCGGCCTTCGCCCTACAGGTTACCTGCACTTGGGCAATTACATTGGGGCCATGCGTAACTATGTAAAGATGCAGGAAGAGTACGAATGCTATTTTATGGTGGCAGACTGGCATTCGCTCACTACGCATCCAGATACAAAAGCGTTGAAGGAAAATGTTCGCCGTGTGTTTGCAGAAAATATTGCCTGCGGTCTTGATCCTGAAAAAGTAGCGTTCTACTGCCAAAGTCATGTATACGAAACTGCTGAGCTGTATTTATATCTGAACATGATGGCATATAAAGGCGAGTTGGAAAAAACAACCACGTTTAAGGATAAAGCACGCCAGCACCCCGATAATGTAAATGCCGGTTTACTTACTTATCCTGTACTGATGTCGGCCGATATTCTACTGTTTCGTGCCAGTTATGTTCCTGTTGGTAAAGATCAGGAACAGCATCTTGAAATGGCCCGCAACTTTGCCAATCGCTTTAATCATCGCTATGGTGATGTATTTCCTGAGCCGCTTGCCTTTAATTATGGAAGTGAGTTGATAAAAGTTCCCAGCCTTGACGGAACAGGGAAAATGAGCAAGAGTGAAAATCAGAATGCAACGATTTACCTGGCAGACGATGATGACCTGATCCGTAAAAAGCTGATGAAGGCAAAAACCGATGCCGGACCAACAGAACCCAACTCAGCCAAGCCCGATTACATTGAGAATA
>JAACZX010000645.1 GCA_009996555.1 Chitinophagaceae bacterium
ATTGATTTCAGGATGTGGAAAGATGATTACATGTTGTGGAAAATGGCATCGTATCTATACCTGTAATAAGCGCATCGTAACAATTGCAGCAGGTCGGGGAAATTTACCGGCGTGGAATGGCAACGTTTTTTTTCAGGCAAGAGGAAGAAACATGTCTTCGTTCAAGCCATTATGCAGGAAATGCCCCAATGAACGGAACCCGTTTTTTTGATAAAAGCGTACAGCTTTTGTATTGTCTGTTTGCACACCTCCCCAAAGGATCAGTTGTTTTGCATTGCGGTGTTTTATTTCGCTCAACACATGGTCAAATAATAATTGCCCCACACCCGTGCTTTGCCACTCATCTGTAACAGAAGGAGCAATGGTGTAACAATGATCGTATGAAATGTTGACACCGTATTGCTGCAGCCGTGGATAATCGTGATGCAGGTAGCCTTTCTTTACCACTGTATAAGCAATGATCTTTTTTGTTTCTGAATCAGTAGTTATCCAGGCTTCATGTTCAGGGTTCTCATGAAAATCGGCTACATGTTCTTTGCGGAAAGAGTGTGGCTGAAAACGTTTTGCAGTACCCGGACTTAGATGATGCAGGTAAATCAGCAATGCTTCCAGATCATCAGGTGAGAATCTGCGAAGTTCTACAGGTTTGTTGTGTTTGGTTAAAGCTGTCATAGTACAAGCATTATCAAGTACTGCACGGTTCAGGTAAATCATTAGTGCCAGCCAGTTTGACCAGTACAGGTTTTTTCATGATTAATGTTTGAACAAGATACGTAATAAGTCCGTTCCACTTATTTTGAAATTCATCATTTCCCGATTTCGAAACTGAATGTAGATAACTAAAGGAATAAGTTGAGAAGGTAACAGGTGTTTGTATGTTTTTAGTTGTTGTTTTGTTGTTCACGAAAATTCTTCCAGGCAAGGAAGTGATCGATGCTGAAATACAAAAACAACAGAACGCTTGTAATGCGTATGAAAAGATCCATCCTGTCTTGTGTGCCATGGTTGCGTATTGCTAAAATCAGGTTTACAATTACGGCAAAAAGCGAAAGAATAAAAAGGAACAGGTAAGTGTTTTTTGATTTGAACATGTTTCGGAATTGTAGCTAAAGATCATCAGCTCGGTTCATTCTTTTTTGTTTCCTGCTTTTTAAATGCTGCTGCCATAAATGATAATGGAATACCGATGCAAACAATAAGAATGGCAATGGCTGTTAATGTGCCACTCCAGCTGAAAGGCTGTTTGTTGGTGAGTGAAAGAGGAAGCACAATAAAGCGCATAACACTCCAGGTAAAAATGCCATAGCCAATACCTGTGAGCAGGCGATGTTGCAGCAGTGCCGGGCGTTTACCGCACAACCAGAAAAAGAAAACAGTAAAGCTCATGGCAATAAAATAATGAAAGAGAAAGCCCCAGGCAATCATATCATCACCACCCGTTAATGCAGCTTTGCCAAACAAGCCGCTTGCAACAAATTTTAAAACAATGAACGGGCTTTTGCCTGTGTTCAAAAAAAACTGGAACATGGCAGCTGCAATATCCAGGGTGCCTACCAGCAGACCTGCCAGCAGTATTTTTGATGTAAGAAGATTACGCATGCCTTGTTGTGATTGGTCAGTTTAATATACTGTGTTTTTCGCTGCTGTCCTTTTTGTTTGTATAAATGGAAAATGACTTGTACAGGGCAGATCATTTTCTTGTTAACCGGAGAATGCGTTAGTTGCTTACTTTAATATACCCATAACCTTCAGCTTGTTTTTTCACCAGCTCATAAATGCCATCGGGAACCGTTTGTACTCCCGGCAAAAGATTTTCCTTGCTTACCTGTTGCCGTTTCATGGCCGCCTCACACACTTTAAAAGTTGCTTTGCCACTTGCGATGATCTTTTGTATGTCCTCAGTAACCGATGATTTTTCACGGGAGACCATGTTCAGTGATTCTCCATAAAACACCACTTCTATTTTCGCATCCGGGTTTGCCTGTGTAATTAAATTAATCCAGCGGATAACCCTGGCATGTACTTCCGTATCGGAATTAGTAAGATCAAACACCACATTGTAGGGCTTGTTTTGTGCAAACAATTGTATTGCTGCCATGCACAGCAATATTGCAATTACCTTTTTCATAACCTTGTTGATTTAGGTCAAGTGATTGCCTACCTGTGTTGCTGACAACAAGTACAGAAGAGTTCCTTTTTTACTTTGTTACAATCTGTTGCATAGTTAGTTGCATTGATAATTGCATAAATAGTTGCTGCAACAAAAAAAATGCAAAGGAAATTCTGTGATTCTGCAAGTTGTACCTTATTCTGTCGTCTGTAATTGGTAATTTTCAAATCTTCATTAACTATTAAAACAACTTGTCATGAAAATTTTGTTCAGTCTTTTATTTGTTATTGGCTTTGCTGTTGCCAGCCATGCACAAACAGGTATTGCGGGCGATTGGAAAGGAAGCCGTGAAACGCCCAACGGCGTCATTGAAATTACTTACACATTTAAAGTGGAAGGAAATGTATTGAAGGGTACATGGAAAACCCAGTTTGGCGAACGTGAACTGGAAGAAGGAAAAGTGGATGGTAAGAAATTCAGTTTTAAAGTTTCATTCAACGAAATGAAAATTGAAAATACAGGTGAACTTGTAAACGATAACGAAATTGTATTGAAAAGTACAAGAGGCGAAATGAAACTTGCCCGTGTAAAATCCTGATAGCAGCAATGCTGTTGAATGATAACCCTGTTCTGCATGAGTGATGGCAGAGCAGGGTTTTTTGTTTGTGCTGATGTTCGCACGTTGTTCAAGCATCTTTATTGTTTAGTGAAACAACTATGTGTTATGCATCAGTTTCAGCGTACTGGCTGGCTGTTTTCAGTTCAATAAATACCAATAACAGTATCGCCAGTTTTTCCAGTATAAAATAAAGAAACCCCCAAACTGTAAGCTGGTGGCAGAAGGAGATGATGAACCAGATCGAAAGCATGCAGTAAAGCAGGTTGGCGCTGGCAATAAATCGTAAAAATGCAGAAGGCTTTTTTGGATTGAAAAGAAAGCAGGTAAAGGAGTAAACGGCAAAGAAGAAGGCAATGCATGCAAGCAGGTATAATATATGTTTTGGCATGCCAAAAAAGTCAGCAAAACCTGTAAGTACAAAGGCAAGCATAAGGGCCGATATCAGCGCACCTGCACTGTCAATAAGAAAAGCTGATTTAGGTTGCAGTTGTTTTTTCAGTAGTAAGCGCATTCGTTATAAAACATGTTGTGATTTTCGTTTTGTATACCACTAACCGGTTTTATGGATACATTTCTTATTTGTTACTTCGTTTGTAAGAGTACCAGCTGTCAATAACTAACATTGATAATTATACCTTAACGTAAATGCCTATTCATGCACCTGACATGCTTCAAGAACGTTGCCGTCGGGATCATAAAAAAAGAAATAGGTTACATGTGCATCCACTATTAC
>JAACZX010000282.1 GCA_009996555.1 Chitinophagaceae bacterium
CATGTAGATTTCGGCCAACATGAATAAGCATTACCACTATTCATTACTTTTTTAAACAATTAAATTACGCAACTACCCGCTTTGTGGTATTGTTCATATAAAGAATAATCCTTCACTTTGCCGCAGCAATCAGCTAACCATTACACCTTATCCCTTTTAATCGTGGTCTGTTGCAGGCCTGTGATGAACACCATTCTATTCTCTGGTTTTACAAAGTAAGTAAGCTCTCTTTTTCAGGAGAGCTTTATTTTTGCTGCATGGACAACGAAACCATTGATGTAAAAAATATTCTTGGGCTGCAGTTACCTACCGATCCCCGATGGGTTGACCTTACCGCTATTTCGCTGGAAGATATTTTAACCGATCATGCGTATTGTGAGCAGAAGGCTGCCACCACCTGTATTTCATTGATACAGCGTTACAGCCAGTATGATAAACTGGTAGCAGAACTGGCACCCATTGTTACGGAAGAATGGGGACATTTCCGTGCGGTATTGAACGAATTACAAAAACGTGGGCTGAAGCTGGGCAAGCAACGGAAAGATATTTATGTAAATGAGTTGCTGGCCTTTCAGAAAAAAGGCGGGCATATAGATGATCGTTTTCTGGATGAGCTGTTAACCATGGCCTTGATAGAAGCACGCAGCTGCGAACGCTTTAAACGGCTGAGCGAAGGATTGAATGACGATTACCTGCGCAAATTCTACCGCATGTTTATGGAAAGCGAAGCCGGGCATTATACCCTGTTCATCACCATGGCAGAACATTATCTTCCAAAAAAGAAAGTGCGTGACAGGTGGAAGGAATGGCTGGAGTTTGAAAAAGACCTGATGAAACGCATGGAAATAAGAGGCGACAGAATTCATTGACACATACAACAGCAGAACAGGCGCTCACAATTGACGGAGCGCCTGTTTATTTCTGCAAAACAAAAAACAACCTAACAGCTTTGCTGTTGTACCTAACCACACTGCTTACATAATTCAATTACTGTTCTTACGCAGTTTCCATACAGCACCGTTCTTACTGTTTATTTTCTGCAGCACTTCTTTTGCTGCCAGTTCATTCAGTAATGCTTCACTTTCTGCACGGTTAACCCCAGACAGCTCTGCAAACTCTTTTGCTGTTAATGAATGATATTTCAAAAACAGATCGCTGCTGCTCTTGCTGTATGTTTTTCTTTTTGCTTCAGGATAAAGTTTCAACACTGCATGCTCATACACGGTATAAGGTTTTGTTCCATATACAAACTCTGTACGTCCTTCAGCATCTGTAAAGAACATACTGGGGAAACCTCTTACGCCCATCTTCTTTGCAAGTGCAAGATCATCCTGAAATAATTCTACTGCCCTGCCTTCGTAATCATTTTTTAACTGCATGATGTTTAAACCAACTGCTTCAGCAGCAATGGCCATACTTTCCCAACGTGTAATATTCTTCTTCTGAAGAAAAAGCATTTCTCTCAATTCACGCAAAAACAAAACTGCTTTATCTGCATCCTGCAACTGAGCTGCTTTAAATGCAATGGAAGGCGGATACGATGACTGTAACGGATCTTCCAGCCACACATCACCATCAATGGGCATATCGTAATACGCACTCACTTCATCCCAATGATGTGCCACATCCGCAGGTTTGCTGATGCCGCCACTGTTATAACTCCAGTCGGGTAACAATCCGCCCATCCTGTATTCAATATCAATGCTGTCGCCATATTCAAGCTTCAGCTTTCGTAACTGCGGCTCAATGCCCCAGCAGGATGAACAGATCGGATCAGTATAGTAGATCACTTTCACCGGTTTATCAGCAGCAAGTTGTTCAGTTGCATTTACTGCAACCGTTTCCTTTACCGGAATTTCACAAATACCTGTTTGCGGATCGCATAAAAGCGGATTACTGCTGTTTGCTTTAACGACTGTGTTAAAAGTTGTTTCCCTGCTATTGTGTAACGCCTCTTCGCTGTTCTGTGCCATAATATGTTTTAATTTTGTACAAAGTTCAACAGGTCAGTTGAGGCAAACAATAAGTCAAAAAATTATGACTACTAAAAAGGAAGTGGAAAGTGAACAAACCTGTCCTGCACAAGCCATGTTAAAACTGGTTGCAGGTAAATGGAAACCGGAAATACTGCGTTTGGCAGTGGAACAGCCATTGCGTTTCAGCAGTTTGCTTCGTACGTTAAAAGGATCGAACAAACAAGCCATTGCAGCAGCATTGAAAGAGCTGGAGGAAACCGGTCTGCTGGAAAAAGTGGTGATCAAACAAAAGCCGCTGCACATTGAATATTATTTGACCAAACAAGGCCACTCACTTATTCCTGTACTTCAGCAACTGGAAGATATTGGTTAGGTACACGCACAAAAAAGGGTAACAATTTCTTGTTACCCATGGTATGGGAAGAGTGTTTCTACATAGGGAATAATAAGTTAGATGACTCTGTTCCTTCGGTCACGGCGGTTTTCCTTGCGGTCACGCACATCTTCTCTGCGATCGTAACGATCTTCTTTCCGGTCACGCACATCTTCACGTTTATCTCTTACATCTTCTCTGCGATCACGAATATCTTCTATACGATCTCTGCGGCCACCATTGTGTTTTGCATCACGCATGTCTTCACGGCGATCACGCACATCTTCTCTCCTGTCTCTTACATCTTCACGGCGGTCTCTCACATCTTCTTTTCTGTCACGCACATCTTCACGACGGTCAACACGGTTTTCTTTACGGTCAATCTTGCGTCTTGTTTGTGCTGCAGATTCATTGACTGATAATACTGTTGCAGACAACGCAACTACGGATAAAAAGAGGATCTTTTTCATTGTTTGTGCGGACATGCAGTTTCAGACACTGCATGAAAAGGAAGGTTTAATTTCATTGCTTGGATAATTTTAAAATCATCTTACTTTCACGCCTCATTAACATCTGATTCCATGCTAAACAGACGACGGTTTCTTGAGCTTACCGGTATTTCCACAGCCCTGCTTACAACACAAGGATTTAAACAACCAACTTTGCAAAGCAAAGGCCCTGTTGTATTATCAACATGGGCACATAATATGAAAGCCAATAAAGCAGCATGGGAAGTATTAAGCAAAGGCGGTTATGCGCTTGATGCTGTGGTGCAAGGTGTAATGGTACCCGAAGCCGACCCTACCGATAACAGTGTGGGTTATGGCGGACTGCCCGACCGTGATGGAAAAGTAACGGTTGATTCCTGTGTAATGAATGAAAAAGGACAATGCGGTGCTGTGATGAGCCTGGAAGAAATTCTGCATCCCGTTCAGGTAGCACGTTTGGTGATGGAGAAAACACCGCATGTACAACTGGTGGGCGAGGGTGCTTTGCGTTTTGCATTGGCGCAGGGTTTTAAACGCAGCAACCTGCTTACTCCTGAAAGTGAAAAAGCATGGAAAGAATGGTTAAAAACCTCCAACTACGATCCGTTACG
>JAACZX010000283.1 GCA_009996555.1 Chitinophagaceae bacterium
GTATACGCTTTTTCGTAACGTGCAGGGCGTGTTGCAAGAGCAGGGTTAAACCGATCATCCAGTCTTATTTTCATATCGCTTACACCAATACCTGCTGTTACCGAAAAATCTTTGGGCAACAGCAATGTCCATTGTGTAAACAACGAACCTGTTTTGCTCATTACAAATGCATTGGATGTATTGGCATTTACAACCCAGTATGGACTTACACCGTAGGTCCATGTACCGGGATTGGGATCGTTCGGGTCAGCTTTCATGTTGTAACCAACAGTTTGTCCATCCTGGCGCTGCAACTCAACACCCGTTACTCCATTTAACGCTACGCCATTTGCCAAAGGAATACGGGTATCAAACACAGAACGTACACCATAGTTAAGGGTATTCTTATCCGTCCAGCCACCGGCACTGCTGACGTTGCTGGAGAAACCTGTTCCAAAAACAGCAGTACTGTTGCTGATGTGTGTATTGAAATTATAGGTGTGAGCTACACCCGAACGAAAAGTAACAACGTTGCTGTGTGCATTGCGTTTGATATATTCGGGATTACCTGAATAATCATTATTTGCCCATTGCGTTAATGTAAGCTCACCTAAACGTTCGTCGTAGCTGTTGCTGTAACCAACATACGTGCTGAGGCTTTGCTTATCGTTCAACTGAAAATCGCCGACAACATTTGCAAAGTCTTTCTTCGATTTGTTGTGAATAGAAAAACCATCCGATTTCTGGTGACCATAATTCACAAGCAAAGAAGTTTTTTCTTTACCTACTTGTAATTGTGTTGTATAACGCTGCAAGCCGTAATTACCAACCATTACTTCCTGGCTTAACGATATTTTATCTTTCTCCGCTTTTGTTGTACGCAGGTTAACAGCACCTGCAATAGCCAAACCATACAACGAACCCGCCGGGCCTTTTACAATTTCTACATTACCTACCGAACCAAAATCAATATCATCGAATGTAGTAATACCTTCAGCATCGGTTACAGGAATACCATTGAGATAAACTTTGTAACCCTGTCCATCGAAATTACTGCTGATGCCTCTTGTACCACGAGAACCGTTACCATAACCACGAATGTTGAGTTGCTGACCACCACCAACTGTACGACGGCTCATGGTTACACCCGGCACATTGGTTTGAAGAACATCATCTAAAAACAACCCGGTACCACGCTTCAGTTCAGCCGCAGTTAATTTGGCAATAGATGCAGGTTGATACAGGATAGATTTATTACCGGACGCTGCAGTAATCTCTACTTCCTGCAACGCAATGCCTGCAGGTTTTAATTCAACTGAAAGTTCTGCATCGCAGTTTTTAATGAGTTGATTAAAGCTTTCATAACCCACAAACGAAATGGTGATCCTTGATGTTTTGCTGCAATTAACCTGGAAGTAGCCATCCTTATCAGTCGTAACAACAGCTCCAACAAAAGAAACAGAAGCGCCAGCAAGCGGTTTGCCGGTTAGTTCGTCGGTTATTCTTCCTTTTAAAACCGATTGAGCAAAGACCGGCACGGCACCTGACAAAAAGAGAAGTATAGAAACATATTTTTTCATGAAACAGAGTTTTGAGTTGCCTATATCACGAAAGGTTGCTGCCATTGTATTATAAAAACAGCAACACATTTCGAAGCAACGAATGAATGAAATAATTAGCGGCCTGCACAGTAAATACATGTACAGTATTGTCGCTCTTATGCATTAGTTAAACCAACAGCATAACCAGTAAAAGAAAATGAAAAAATCAGCAAGACCAGGGTGGCGGATCATTTACTTCAGCATAGGCGGAACTGAAATGTTTTTGCCACATACCTAATAAAGGGGATTGATCTGTGGAGACAACCAATTCATCGGCCGATTTTGAAAGAATATAAACAGGTATCTGAAATTTGATCAGGTATTTACTTTGCTTACGACCATGCTGTGATGATTTCACAAGATTGGTCATCTTCTGCAGCAACTGCTTCTCTTTTTTATCGTTAATACAATGATAGATCGTTTTTCCGTTCCGCTGTTCGGTACGCACAATATCATACATTTCATTATGCAGGTAAAACTCTTCTCCTGTATCTTTCCAGCGAAATCCATTTACCTCACCTTCCACTACTATTTCCAGCATTGAATCGGGAATACCTGACAGTATTTCTTTTTTAATGGCTTTTCTTGTGGCATGCAGCTGATAACTATACAAAAAATAATAACCGATCTGTGTGAAGAACACAGGCACCAAAAAGAATATGGCGATCAGTTTTCTCAGTTGCTTGATGATTGAGCAACTAAGGTAGCAGTTTTACCATACCACTGAACAAAAGCAATAGCAGAGGATTCTTTTTTTATGATGAACGGCTGTGAACACAGGAAGTACTTATTAGTTTACATACCTAATGAGCGGCGCAAACCATCTTCGAGTTTTACAGGTACATACCCCAACTCTTTTACGGCTTTGGTAATAATAAATCCTGTTTTTGGCGGACGCTTCGCCGGTTCTTTAAATGTTGCTGCAGTTACTTTATCAATTTTGCCTGCATCAAGCTGCAACACATCTGCCACCATTACTGCAAGCTGGTGAGGTGTACACAATTCTTTTCCTGAAATATGATAAATACCTTTTGCATGTTTCATCAGCACAAGCAAAATTCCTTTTGCAAGATCTTCCACATAAGTGGGTGTGCGAAACTGATCGTCCACTACCTGAATGCGTTCACCTGCACTTAATTTTTCCTTTACCCAATGAATAAAATTTGGCCGTCCGCCCGGCACTTTGCCTCCATACACTAACACCGTTCGTATAACCGCCCAATGCAGAGTGCTCATGCTCACCATTTTTTCTGCCAGCAATTTACTTTCGCCGTAATCATTTACAGGATTGGGAACAGCAGTTTCATCGTAAGGACCATCTTTACCATCAAACACAAAATCACTGCTCACATAAATAAAATAAGACTTTGCTTTTTGTGCAGCACGCAGCAACGTACGTGTGCCGCCCACATTTGTTTTCCAGCATGCTGTTTTATCAGCAGCACATTCATTTGGAAGTGTAATTGCAGCAGCGTGTATTAAAATATGGGGAGAGATTTTTTCAACCAATAATTGCGTGCGCTTTGTATCAGTAATATCCAGCTGGTGATAAGTAACGCCGTTCTTTTCGCCATAAGGCAACCGGCTTGATCCTTTTCCGGTAGCATGGATCGCAAACTTACCCTCATCTACCAACTGGCGGATGAGGTGCTGTCCTAAAAGGCCATTTGCACCTGTTACCAATACTTTCATGTGTACATCAATTTTAATGCTGAAGCAACCCACACATTTCATGTTTCTACAGCACTGTGCCCCATTTTAACCGTTGAATATATGAAATCCATATTTATTGCAACAGTTGCAATTCCGGTGGTTTTCAGATGACCGTCGTCATTAATTCGTAAGTTTCACGCTTTTAA
>JAACZX010000284.1 GCA_009996555.1 Chitinophagaceae bacterium
GGGAAACCTGCAAACAATGCTCCCCCACCAATAACCAGCCACACTTCGTTACCATCCCACACCGGGCCAATCGCATTCATGGCAATACGCCTGCTTTGTTCTTTATTCAGTAACAGGTGCAGTGCTCCTGCACCAAGATCAAAACCATCAAGTATTGCATAGCCGCTGATCACTCCTCCAAAAACGAGGAACCACCAAACATTATAATCTAAACCTAAAAATGTTTCCATACTTATTGCTGCATGATTGGGTTATTACGTTTGCTGCTTTCTTCCAGTTCTTCCTGCACATGAACACTCACAGGACCGTGTTTTATTTTCTTATTGAGGAGATAAAGAAACAACAGCAATAACAAAAGATAAACAACAGTAAACAGTATCAGGGAAAATAAAACCTGGTTGGCTGTAACTGTTTTTGACAATGCATCTGATGTGCGGAGTAATCCATACACTACCCAAGGCTGTCGCCCCATTTCAGCAGCAAACCATCCTGCCTGGTTAGCGATCTGCGGCAATAACACACTAAACACAAAGATCCACATCAGCCATTTTGTTTCAAACAGTTTATTTTTTCTCCAAAGCCATACAGCTAATAATGTTAACCCGATCATTGCCATTCCACATGCCACCATGATATGATAAAACTGGAAGATGGCATTCACCTGTTTGGGCCGGTCTTCCACCGGAAAAGCATTCAGCCCCGTTACTGGTTTGCTGAAACTGCCATGAGTAAGAAACGATAAACCACCCGGTATTTTTATACCATTTACTTTCTGTGTTTCATTGTTCACATAACCAAGTATAAACATATCGGCCCTGGCAGAACTATCATAATGCCCTTCCAGTGCCGCTAATTTTGCCGGCTGATTTTTTGCAACACCATCAGCACTGCTGTGCCCGGCCACTAATTGCAAAAGTGAACACACCGTGGCAACAATCAACGCAAGCCTGAAAGATGGAACAGCAATTTCAAGATGCCGCTTTTTAATAATGTAATAGGCATTTACACTAAGTACCAGAAATGCACCTGCAAGAAAAGCGCCTATCCACACATGTGTTAAACGATCTATGCTTGACGGGTTAAAAACCATGGCCCAGAAATCGGTGATCTCTGCCCTTGCATTCATTCCTTCGCCCACAATATGATAACCTGCCGGTGTTTGTTGCCAGGAGTTGGCTACTACAATCCAAATGGCGGAAAACATAGATCCAAGAAATACCATGATGGTTGAAAAGAAATGTACACGGGAGCTTACCCTGTTCCAGCCAAAGATCAATATGCCAAGAAACCCTGATTCAAGTGCAAATGCAAAAATGCCTTCGGCTGCTAATGCGCTGCCAAAAATATCACCCACGTATTTAGAGTAAGTAGCCCAGTTAGTGCCAAACTCAAACTCCATGATAATACCTGTGGCTACACCAATGCCAAAAATGAGAGCAAATATTTTTATCCAGAAACGTGTTGCTTCTTCGTAGATCTTTTTACCTGTTTTTAAATACATCCCTTCCATGATCACCAGCAAAAGGCCAAGGCCAATACTCATTGGCGGATAGATGTAATGAAACGCAATTGTAAAAGCAAACTGTATGCGGGAAAGAATCTCTACATCCATAAACGGAATTTATTAGTTGAAGCAGCCCGGCAAATCCTTATCAGAAACAAAAGTACTTTGAGATCAAACGCTTTTGAAAGAACAGCAATAAAATATTTAGCATACATACAGTTGTATGCTCTTATAAAGAAACCGTGAAAACACCCTTTTTCTCAATCGCCCGTTCAAATACTTTTGTTTCAGCAATAAGCCGTTGCTGACCTATGAGATCAACCACCATTCAGCTGCAGAACAATCTTAACAGCACCCATAACTGCAAACGTAAAACCATAGCAAGTTGTAATCCGCACATGAAGTTTAGTAAAAGACCGGCAACTCAGAAATGCTGATGAGCCGGTTTTCTTTTTTCTCCCACGCATACGTGAAGCTTCCGTTACTGATAACAAAATAAGATACCGGCACCGACATATTATAACGAACGATCTGTTCTAATGTTTTTTCTGAAAGCTCTACATCCATTGCTTTGCATTCGATCATGAGCCAGGGCTTATGTTCGCTGTTGAACACAAGTACATCAAACCTTTTCCGCAGCTCACCCAGGTTAATTTCCTTTTCGATGCTGATGAAAACAGAAGGGTATTTTTTTATTTGAATAAGGTATTGCAGTATGTTCTGCCGCACCCATTCTTCCGGGGTTAAACGAACCCACAGCTTGCGGATGTCATCAAAAATAAATTCTTTCCCCTCCTCTTCTTTGATCCGGAATGCCGGTTGAGGGTATTCTATTTTTATCATCCTCCAAAGTAAATGATTAATTTAGCAGAATTTAAAAAATTGAACGTATGAAGACGAAAGAAGAAATTGTAAAGAACTGGCTGCCCCGTTACACTGGTCAACAATTAGATGCTTTTGGCAAGTACATCCTGTTAACAAATTTCAGCAACTATGTAAATCTGTTTGCAGAATGGAACAATGTGGAAGTAATTGGTAAAGACAAACCCATGCAATGTGCCACAGCCGATGGCATCACCATTATTAACTTTGGAATGGGCAGCGCTACAGCAGCAACCGTAATGGATCTGCTGTCGGCCATTGAACCAAAAGCTGTTTTGTTCCTGGGCAAATGCGGTGGACTGAAAGCTAAAAACAAGATAGGTGATCTTATTCTTCCAATAGCAGCAATACGTGGCGAAGGTACAAGCCGTGATTATTTTCCATCGGCAGTACCTGCACTACCCGCCTTTGCCTTGCAAAAAGCAGTTTCAACCACCATTCGTGATCATGATAAAGATTACTGGACGGGCACTGTGTACACCACTAACCGCCGAGTGTGGGAACACGATGTTGATTTTAAAAACTACCTGGAAAAATTAAGAGCTATGGCCATTGATATGGAAACGGCCACTGTATTTACGGTTGGTTTTTATAACCACATCCCCACCGGTGCATTGTTACTGGTAAGTGATAGTCCCATGACTCCCGAGGGTGTTAAAACAGAAGAAAGCGATAAAAAAGTAACCACAAGTTTTGTTGAAACACATATCAAGATCGGTATTGATTCATTAAAACAACTCATCAACAACGGCAACACAGTTAAGCATCTTCGCTTTGAAAATGAGTGATGTGTTACTGTCCATACAAAACCTGGAAGTTGCCTTTAAAACAGAAGAAGGCAGCAACAAAGCCATTCATGGTATTTCGTTCAGTATAGCAAAAGGCGAAACCGTTGCCGTGGTGGGCGAATCAGGTTCCGGCAAATCGGTCACTTCTCTTTCTGCATTACGTTTACTGCCGCAGCCACCTGCTGTTTATCCAAACGGCAAGATCATTTATACAAAAAGAGACGGCAGCAGCATTGATCTGCTCACTGCATCTTCAGCAGAA
>JAACZX010000285.1 GCA_009996555.1 Chitinophagaceae bacterium
CAGGATTTTTTCCTGCTTCAAGTTGCGAACGATAAGTTTGCATCAGCTTGCTGCTGTCGTTGATGGATTGCATCAGTTGCTCAATTTTCTTCCCTTCTTTACTCGTCATCACAACGTATTGCAATCCCAGGCTTAACAACACCAACAGAAAATAACCGGCAAATGCTCCCTTTAATTTTAAGTTGAGTTTTTTGTAAGGCCCTTCTACATTGGTTTCACTTTCAGGAAGGAATTTGTAAATAATGTAAGCAGGAATTAACGGCAATAACAAGATAGCTGCAAGTGCGAGATAGAAATTGTCAATCATGGTTGCTCTTTTTGTTGAGCAAAAGGTACAGCACAAATCAGAAGAATGCAATAGTGAAAATGCGAAAGGTTATAGTGTTTCTTACAACCAAAAAAGGCCGTGCATTGCACAGCCTCACAAAAATTCACTCAAAATTATTTACAACACCTGCACCCCATCCTTCTTAAACACTTTCCCATCTTTCATCACAAACACAACCTTACCCATCACTTTAATATCAGTTAACGGATCGCCATCAACAGCAATAATATCAGCAATTTTTCCTTTCTCAATACTGCCCAGCTTATCCCACATGTTCATCATCGTCGCTGCATTTTTTGTGGCTGCCTGTATCGCTTCAATCGCTGGCATACCTGCTTCTGTCATATACACAAACTCCATCCAGTTTTTACCATGTGCAAACACACCGGCATCGGTACCAAACGCAATCTTCACTCCGGCTTTATATGCTTTTGCAAATGTGTTTTGGATATGTGGACCTACAGCCAATGCTTTTGGCGTAACAACATCCGTATAATAACCGGGGATCTTTGCACTGTCAGCAGTTGATTTACCGGCAGTAATGGTCGGCACTAACCATGTGCCATATTCTTTGGCGAGTGCAATGCCTTCATCATCTAAATACGTTCCATGTTCAATACTTGTAACACCACCTTTAATTGCACGTTTGATTCCTTCTGCACCATGCGCATGTGCAGCTACAATAAAACCATAATCTTTTGCAGCAGTAACAATGGCTTTTACTTCTTCAATCGTAAACTGCGGACTTGATCCGTCTTTTGCCTGGCTCAGCACACCACCTGTTGCAGTAATTTTTATCACATCACTTCCTTCTTTGTAACGCTGGCGAACGGCATGATACGCTTCTTCGGGTCCGTTGATCACTCCTTCAGCAGGGCCGGGATCACCCATCAACGCTTTGCTGTAACCATTGGTGGGGTCTGCATGTCCGCCTGTTGTGGCAATGGATTTACCTGCAGAAAAAATACGTGGGCCAACAACAATTCCCCTGTTTATAGAATTGCGCAGGGAAAGATTTACGCCACTGCCTCCAAGGTCACGCACGGTTGTAAAACCAGCCATCAATGTTACACGTGCATATACCGTACTTTGAAAAGCAAGATCAGGTGGATTCAATGTAAAGCGATCTGCCACAGCACCTTTCCTGGTTTCACTTTCCAGGTGCACATGCATATCCATTAAGCCGGGCATTACGGTTTTGTTTTTCAGATCGACGACTTTATCATTTGCTGTTGCAGTGGAAAATCCATTTACTACATCAACGATTGAATTGCCTTGTACAATAATGGTGACATTGTTCACTACTTTTCCATCTTTTGTATCAATGAGTTTACCACAATGGATAAGCGTACGCTGAGCAGTTGCCTGTACTACTGTTATCAGCAACAGGAAAAAGAAGAATGATTTTGTTCGCATGCAAGTTTGGTTGAAAAGTTAAGTTAAGATTTTTTTCAGGGAATCATCATGAACAAATGAGCAGAAAAAAAGTTAAGCAGTTATGGTTTGCTGATTTCTGGTTAACTTATCATAGAAAAATAAAGCTGCTGCACAGCAGTATTCTTCAACCAACAAATAACATTATGGATACAACATCAATAGAAGTGCGGAATTTAACAATGGAAGATTACCAGCAACTGAAAGAATCGATGGTGCAGGCTTATGCAACACTTGGCGGACAGTACTGGAAAGAGGAATCACTTGCAAGGCTCATCAGTAAATTTCCTGAAGGACAGATTTGCGTTACAGTTGATCAGAAAGTAGTGGGTTGTGCATTGTCGATTGTTGTTGATGCAAACCGTTTTGGCGATAATCATACCTACAGGCAAATTACCGGCGATTATACATTTGGTACACATGATCCGGATGGTGATGTATTGTATGGCATTGAAGTGTTTATTCATCCCGAGTACAGGGGGCTTCGTCTGGCAAGAAGGTTGTACGATACACGCAAAACCATTTGTGAAAGTTTAAACCTGCGGGCTATTATGGCAGGAGGACGCATTCCCAACTACGGCAAATATGCCGATGAACTTTCCCCACGGCAATACATTGATAAAGTAAAAAAGCGTGAAATACATGACCCCACATTGAGTTTCCAGATAGCGAATGATTTCCAGATCAAAAAAGTGATCAGAAATTATTTGCCGGAAGATAATGAGTCGAAAGGTTTTGCTACACTGCTTGTTTGGTACAATGTGTTTTACGAACGCAGTTTCAACCCCATGAAAGGAAAACGTGAAATGGTGCGTATTGGATTAGTACAATGGCAAATGCGCCCTTACAATACATTGGAAGATCTGGTGAACAATGTTGAATATTTTATTGATGCTGTTAGTGATTACGAATCGGATTTTGCAGTGCTGCCCGAACTGTTCAATGCGCCGTTAATGGGCAAGTACAATCATTTGCCCGGACACAAAGCCATTCGTGAATTGGCCAGCCATACCGAACCGCTGGTAAAAGAATTATCACGACTCGCCATTTCATACAATGTAAATATTGTGGGAGGCAGTATGCCTTACATAAAAAACGATAAACTATACAACACTGCCTTTTTTCTGCACAGAGATGGGCGCATCGACAGTTATGATAAAATTCATCCAACACCGTCGGAAGAATATGAGTGGGGAGTTGAAGGTGGCAACTCACTTAATGTAATTGATTCCGATTGCGGAAAAGTAGGCATGCTGGTTTGTTATGATGTGGAGTTTCCTGAGTTGCCCCGCTTACTCGCCGACCAGGGAATGAAAATATTATTTGTTCCGTTTTTAACCGATACACAAAATGCGTACAACCGTGTACGTTATTGTGCGCAGGCAAGAGCTATTGAAAATGAATGCTACGTGGCCATTGCAGGTAATGTGGGTAACCTGCCCAAAGTACATAATATGGATCTGCAGTTTGCACAATCGGCGGTATTAACACCTTCTGATTTTGCATTTCCCGTAAATGGCATTAAAGCCGAAGCATCACCTAATACCGAAATGATCGTAGTGAGTGATGTTGATCTTTCGTTGTTACAGGAACTGCATGAGTATGGCAGCGTAACAACTATGAAAGACCGAAGGCATGATCTGTATAAACTGGAGCTGTTGAAAAAAT
>JAACZX010000646.1 GCA_009996555.1 Chitinophagaceae bacterium
ATGCGCTTGTCGTTGTTTTCGTACGCCACAGTTATTAGGTTTTAGTTCGCAATGCTTTTTTTCAAACAGCGACAAAGATATAGTTCTTTTCGATTTGGCAAAATTTTCCAAAAATGCTTGCACGGCATTGATTTTCACTATCAGGAACGTGTTTCTTCCAGCTGCTGACGGTTGTATAAATCGGCATACAAACCTTGCTTTTGAAGCAGCTCTTCATGTGTTCCCTGTTCGGCAATACTGCCATCATCCATTACAATAATTCTGTCGAATTGCAGAAGGGAAAAAATACGATGCGTAATTACAATCGCTGTTTTATGCTGCAGGTAAGTTGATAAGTGAGTCAGAATTTCTTTCTCAGTGTGGGCATCTACAGCATTCAAACAATCATCCATAATAATAAGACCGGGATCTTTTACCAATGCCCGGGCAATTGATATGCGTTGCTTTTGTCCACCGCTTAGTGTTACACCTCTTTCACCCACCATTGTATTATATCCTTCAGGAAAAGCCAGTATATCCCGGTGTACAGAGGCAGAGGTGGCCGCTGCTTTTATTTCTTCTTCTGTATTTGTGCCTGTTCCAAATGAAATATTATTTGCAATCGTATCGCTGAACAGAAAAACATCCTGCGGAATATAACTCACCTGGCTGCGGTAATGCTGCAAGGCCAGTTGCTGCAATGGAATACCATCTATTTTCACCGTTCCGTTTGACGGATCGTAAAACCGAAGCAAGAGTTGAGCAATGGTTGTTTTACCGGAACCTGTGCGGCCAATAACCGCCACCTTCTCTCCCTGTTTGATGCTGAGTGAAAAATCTTTTAACGCAACAATACCTGTATGCGGATATACAAAGTTTACATGTTCAAACTCCACGTTACCCTGCAATGTATGTTTAACAGCATTGGGCGGATTGGGAATGTTTGTTTTCGTGAGCAAAAATTCGTTTAGCCGTTGCTGTGAGGCAGCAGCTCTTTGAATAGTGCTTGCCACCCACCCGATTGCACTTACAGGAAAAGCAAGCATTGTAAGGTACATGATAAATGCAGCCATATCGCCGAAATTGATCTGCCCCTCCATATATTTTAACCCGCCGATCAATACCACTAGTAATGTACTGATGCCGATGATAAGCCCCATAACCGGGAAATAAACAGCTTCTACTTTGTACAAAGCCGTTGCACTGTTACGGTATTGTTCGCTATTGGTTTTAAAAAAATGCAGCATTGCTTTTTCCTGCACAAAGGATTTAATAACACGAATACCGGAATATGATTGCTGTGCATTGGTAGTAAGGTCAGACAGTTTTGCCTGCACCTGTTCGCTTTTCTTATGAATGATGTTGTTTACAAAATAAATAGCAATTGCAAGGATGGGCATAGGAGCCAATACATATACTGACAGTTCTGCATTCTTCTTCACCATATAAAACACACTCAGCGAAATAAGTGCAATCAGGTTGATGAGATACATAATGGCCGGACCTGTATACATCCGCACACGGCTCACATCTTCGGCCATGCGGTTCATGAGGTCGCCAGTTTCATGTGTTTTGTAAAAATCAGGATCAAGCTGCAGATAATGTTGAAACACTTCACTTTTCTGATCAAACTCAATATGCCTGCTCATTACGATAATGGTTTGCCGCATAAGAAACATAAAAAAACCACGCAACACAGCAAACAATAATAACACAACGGCCAGTAATGCCACAATGCCGGTGGGCGACGAGGCTATCGTTTCAATCCAGTTAACAGCTACAATCACCAGCCGGTCGTCCTGCCTCAGTAATCCTTTAGGAGTATTACCGGTTAAGAACGCCTGCACTTTATCAATAATATACCCCGTTACCTGCGGAGCAAGCACAGCAAAATAGTTGGAAACAAAAATGAAAATAATACCCAGCAACAACCGCCACCTGTACTTCCAGAAATATTTATTGAGATACGAGAGATGTTTCATGCAGTGGCAAAGGTACAAAGCGAACGGCCATTGCATGGCCGTTCATCAAATGCTTCAATCGTTAAACTTTATCAGGACTGTATATAGTTCTGCAGCTGTTCAATGGTTTCTTTCTGCGATAAAATTGTTTCTGTTACCACATCGTTGATCGAGATAATACCGGTTACTTTATCATTTTCAAAAACAGGCAGGTAACGGATATTACTTTCGCTCATAATATGCATACAGGTTTCAATGGAGTTTTCAGGTGTTATCCTTGGCAAACCCGTTGTCATAATATCTTTTACAAATGTTTCGGTTGAAGACTTGCCACGCAGGATCACTTTACGGGCATAATCACGTTCCGTCATTACGCCCAGGTATTCATCAGCATCCATCACCATTACCGATCCGATATTTTTTTCGGCCATCAGTTGCAGTGCATTGATCACCGGCAACCCTGGTTCAACTGAAATAACATGTTTGCCTTTGCGCTGAAGGATGTGTGATACTTTTCTCATTCTGTTCGTGTTTTAATTCAACCTTAAGTTAATGAAATTAAATAAAAAAAGATGTGCGGGAAAGGCACATCTTTCGAATGTTTGAAATATTATTGACTGATCCGGGAAATTAATACAACGGTTATGTTCTGTTAACGTCCAAAGTCGTCCTGTAAACGAACAATATCTTCTTCATCTGATGGGTTTGAAGGATCGGTATGCTGCCAGATCTCTGCAATTACACCCCAGCCATTTAATCCTACCAACCTGTGACGTTGTCCTTTATTGAGAACAATTACATCGCCTGGCTCAAAATAATTTACTTCCTTTTCTTCATCTGTATCGCTTATCACCACTCCCACTTCTCCTTCTACCACACGCCAAATTTCAGCACGGCGGTGGTGGTATTGCCATGAAAGACGTTGCTGTGCCTCTACACATAAAATTTTCGGGCTGAGTTTATTACCCAGCATCAGATCTTCCTTTTTATACGTTGGAAAATAGGTTTCAATAAACATATCGGCCTGGCTTTCATCAAGCACAAAAAAACCACCCCACGGACGGCTGAAATCATACGACTGAATGCGAAATCCATCCTGCTCAATATACTGTTGTTGTTGTTCAAAAAACTGTTGTTTGTCGCTCATATATCAATTTGTTTCGGAGTAAAAATAAACCAGCTACAGGTGCGGGCAAAAAAAAACCCTCTAAGCCGAGGGTTTCTTTTATGAATTGGTTCACTGGATTATGCTGCTAAAGCAATCAGCCAGAGAACGAAGAATATTACTGAAGCTAACCAGGCAAGGCCGGATAATGCCCAAACAAACGGAACAAACCAACCGATGATACCCAGCACAATAGCAATAATTGCAAAAAGGATCCACAAGCGGAGCATTTTGCTTTTATCTTTTGTGTCGAGAGCTTTTCCTTTTTTCAGTTGTTTTTCCATTTTCTTTTGCGCCATTTTCAAAGCGATCTTTTGACT
>JAACZX010000286.1 GCA_009996555.1 Chitinophagaceae bacterium
ACCAACCATCAATCAATACGAATCAAAGAATGGTTCGGTGTGGCGCATCAGTACTGCCACAACAAAAGAACAAGTGCCTGTTGCATCAGCTGTGCCATTAAAAAAGATCATTAACCTCACCGGTAAAATGGATGCAGATGGTAACCTTAACTGGAAAGCACCTGCAGGAAACTGGATTATCGTTCGTATTGGTCATACATCAACAGGTCATACCAATTATACCGGTGGTGCAGGATTGGGTTTAGAGTGCGATAAGTTCAATGCAGCAGCAGTAAAACTGCAATTCGATAACTGGTTCGGAAAAGCATTCAAACAAAATACTGCGTTGGCAAAAGAAGTACTGAAAGTATTTCATGTGGATAGTTGGGAATGTGGCAGCCAGAACTGGGGTGCAAACTTCGCCAATGAGTTTAAGAAAAGAAGAGGGTATGATCTGATGCCTTACCTGTTAACGATGACAGGTGTGCCTGTTGAAAGTGCAGACAAATCAGAAAAGGTTTTGCATGATGTGCGTACAACCATTGCTGAACTGGTGAATGATGTGTTTTACACTACGTTAAAAAAGGAAGCACATGCATTGGGTACAAAAATGAGTGCTGAAGCGATTGCACCAACAATGATGAGTGATGGGTTGATGCATTACAAACATGCTGATTTACCAATGGGTGAATTTTGGTTGAACAGTCCAACACATGATAAACCAAATGATATGCGTGATGCCATCAGTGGTGCACATATCTATGGCAAGAAAATAATCCAGGCAGAATCGTTTACAACTGTGCGTATGGATTGGAGTGAACATCCCGGCAGTTTAAAAGTAGTGGGCGACAGGAATTTTGCATTGGGCATAAACAAAATGAGTCTGCATGTATTTGCTCATAATCCGTTTCTTGATCGCAAGCCTGGTGTAACATTGGATGGTGTGGGTTTGTATTTTCAACGTGATCAGACATGGTTCAAGCAAAGCAAAGCATGGATCGATTATTTAACACGTTGTCAGGCCTTGTTGCAAATGGGCGATCCTGTTGTTGATGTAGCAGTGTTTACCGGAGAAGAAGTGCCGAGGCGTTCCATATTGCCCGATCGTTTGGTAAGCACACTGCCCGGTATTTTTGGAAAAGAAAAAGTGGAAGCAGAAAAGAAACGATTAGAAAATAAAGGTCAGCCGTTACGACAAATTCCTGATGGTGTAACACATTCTGCAAACATGGCTGATCCCGAAGACTGGATCGATCCGTTGAATGGTTATACATACGATTCATTTAATCCCGATGCATTGATGATGATGCAGGTGAAGAATGATAGAGTAGTATTACCTGGGGGCGCAAACTATGGCGTATTGGTTATTCCGGGAAAGATGCTGCTGAATCCAAACCCGACAATGAGTGCTGCGGTGCAGAAGAAATTGCAGCAGCTTGCAAAAGCGGGAGCAAAAATTGTGATCGATCAGCAATGGATAAAATTGTTTGGTAGCAATAAGAATGTAGTTGCTGCACCCTATATGGACAGTACGTTTGAGAAGTTGGGTGTGAAGAGAGATGTGGAAGTTTTGAAAGGAAGAAATGAAATAGCATGGACGCATCGGAAAACAGCAGAAGAAGACATTTATTTCATATCCAATCAAACAGCAAAGGAAGTTCGAATTGAAGTGGCTTTTAATCATATCGACAAACAGCCCGTAATAGTTGACCCGCAAACAACTTTGAGCTTTAATGCTCCCCTTGGTGAAATTAAAAATGGCAGGACTCACATTCTTATTGTTCTTCCTGCAAACGGTTCAACATTTATTCTGTTTAAAAAGTCAGCATCGAAGATTCGCTTCAGGCATAATTACTTTCCACCAATTGGATGGGGCATGGAACATCCCTTCAAGGACAAATGGGAAATACAGTTTGAAAAGAAATCGGGCTCCGGATACAGCGCCAAACTCGATTCTTTGAAAAGCTGGACTACGTTTCCAGATAATGATACGAAGTATTACTCAGGCACTGCCGTTTATTCAAATGAGTTTGAATGGAAACAAACCAGCGCCGGGCAAACGATCAACTTGCATATTGATTCAGTTTACAATATTGCCACTGTAAAAGTAAATGGCGTTGATTGCGGTACAATATGGACGCATCCTTATTCAGTAGACATTACCAAAGCGGTGAAACCGGGAACGAATACTGTTCAGATTGAAGTAACGAATACCTGGCACAATCGTTTAATTGGCGATCAGCTGTTGCCTGAAGAAAAACGAATTACATGGACAACAGCACCGTTCCGTTTAAAAGATAAACCGCTATTGCCGGCAGGTATTGTTGGTGAAGTAAAATTAATTGTTCAATAATAATCAACCGCCGTCAGGGCAAATAGCCGCTGACGGGGTTGTGCACACCCCGACAGCGGTTGCAAACCCTGTCGGCGGTTAAGCAAAATAAATTGATGAAGTATTTTTTTCTTTTCTTCTTTACTGTAATTGTTTTTTCTGTTTCAGCACAGCAGAATTACGATGTTGTGTGGATAACCCAAAGCAACAATGCATCCGAATCCATGCCCTGCGGTGGTGGAGATATTGGTATGAATGTTTGGGTGGAAAATGGGGAGTTATTTATCTATGTTGCCCGCAGCGGAAATTTTGACGAGAACAATGCGTTGATGAAGAGTGGAAGAATAAAGGTGAAACTGTTTCCAAATCCATTCGCAGGTACAAACTTCAAACAGCAGTTGCATTTACAACAAGGTTATGTAACAGTTGAAGGCGAACATAATGGAACAAAAGCAACCATAAAAATATGGGCTGATGTATTTCGTCCTGTTGCACACGTTGAGATCAACAGTAACAAGAAAATAAATGTTGAAGCAGATTATGAAAGCTGGCGTTATCGTGACCGTGTCATCACAACAAGAGAGAACTGGGGTAACTCCTGGAAATGGGGCGCACCAAAGAATAATGTCTATAAAAAAGATGTGATCGATTTCTCCGGCAATCAAGTATTGTTTTATCACTACAACAGCAGTGAAACCATTTTTGGTGCAGTGGTAAAGCAGCAGGGAATGGAATCGGTGAAGGAACAGTTGTACAACCCCATCAAGCAGTTGGCCTTTGGTGGTTCATTCAGCGGAAAGAATTTTATTGCAGCCGGAACAGATACGGGCAGGTATGCACAAACCGATCTCAAAGCATGGAAGCTGAAAAGTAAAACAGCAGCAAAGCAACATGCGCTGCAATTAACGTTACACAATGCACAGGTAAATGATATTGCAGTATGGAAGCAATCGCTTGATTCACTCCAACAAAAAATAAGAAACGATAAAACCGCTTTTCAACAAACGCAGCAATGGTGGAAACAATTCTGGAGCAGGAGTTTTATTGCTGTTGACCCAAACAAAAAAGAGTTGCGTTCTTGGGAACTTGGCCGCAATTACCAGCTC
>JAACZX010000287.1 GCA_009996555.1 Chitinophagaceae bacterium
CTGCATCTCCCGTTGATGGAAAACTAATTGCAACCGTAACCGCAGCCGATAAAGCTTCGTACGAAGCAGTGATTGCAAAAGCACAACAGGCATTTACCGAATGGCGCAGCTGGCCTGCACCAAAACGTGGCGAAGTAGTGCGGCAGATTGGAGAAGCATTGCGTGCAAAAAAAGAACCACTCGGTCGTTTGGTTTCGTACGAAATGGGTAAGAGTTTACAGGAAGGTTATGGTGAAGTACAGGAAATGATCGACATCTGCGATTTTGCAGTGGGTCTCTCCCGCCAGCTGCATGGCTTGACTATGCACAGCGAACGCCCCGGTCATCGTATGTACGAGCAATGGCATCCGTTGGGCATTGTAGGCATCATTTCTGCTTTCAATTTTCCGGTGGCAGTGTGGAGCTGGAATACAATGCTTGCCTGGATCTGTGGCGATGTGTGCATCTGGAAGCCATCAGAAAAAACACCATTGTGCGGTATTGCCTGTCAGCGCATCGTTGCCGAAGTGTTTGCAAAAAATAATGTGCCCGAAGGTGTAAGCTGTTTAATCCAAGGCGGCAGAGAAATTGGTGAATGGATGAGCCACGATACAAGAGTACCATTGGTTTCTGCAACAGGAAGCACACGCATGGGCAAAGCCGTGGGAGCAGCTGTGGGTGAACGCTTGGGGCGAAGTTTATTGGAGTTGGGCGGTAACAATGCCATCATCATTAGTGAACATGCCGATTTGAATATTGCCATCCGTGGTGCATTGTTTGGTGCAGTTGGTACTGCCGGACAGCGTTGTACTACTACCCGCCGTTTAATTATTCATGAAAGTATTTACGATACGGTAAAAGAAAAACTGGTTGCGGCTTACAAACAGTTGAGCATTGGTGATCCGTTGAATGAAAGCAATCATGTGGGTCCGCTCATTGATACTGATGCCGTAAAAAATTATCTGCATGCCATTGAACAATGCAAGGCAGAAGGTGGTCATTTTATTGTGGAAGCTGGCGTACTCGAAGGTGCAGGTTACGAAAGCGGCTGTTATGTAAAACCTTGTATTGCCGAAGCACAACCGCATTACAAAATTGTACAGCACGAAACCTTTGCTCCTATTCTTTATTTACTGAAATACAAAACAGTTGATGAAGCGATTGCTATTCAGAATGGAGTGCCGCAAGGTTTATCATCATCCATCATGACGTTGAACCTGCGTGAAGCAGAGCAGTTTTTGTCTGCAGCCGGAAGCGATTGTGGTATTGCCAACGTAAATATAGGTACAAGCGGTGCCGAAATTGGTGGTGCTTTTGGTGGCGAAAAAGAAACCGGTGGTGGCCGTGAAAGCGGCAGCGATGCATGGAAAAATTACATGCGCCGCCAAACCAATACCATCAACTATTCTAATAACCTGCCGTTGGCGCAGGGGATTAAGTTTGATCTTTAAGTAAGCCTTAACAACCCGTTGAGGGCACTAAAACGACTAATAGATCAAACAGGTAAATTACAGACAGGTCTTTTTCCTGTTAAATGTTGCAAATTGTGGGTAAACGGTATAGTTTTTTGCCCAACATGCTGCAATTTTACCAATCGTTTAAAAATTTGAAAAGCATATGCAGTTAAAGAAAGTATTGTTTGTCACATCCGTATTCGCTCTTTCTTCTTTCTCCGTTTTCTCCCAGGCTTCCGTTAAAGAAGATCAGCTAAAAGGCTGGCATCTCAAAGGCAAATCGTCCGATGGTTTTTATGGCATCAACCTTAATGATGCGCTCGAGTTTGTGAAAAACAGGAAGAGCACCACCATTATTGTGGCCGTAATCGACAGTGGTATTGATACCCTTCATGAAGATCTGAAACCCATTCTTTGGCGTAACCCAAAAGAAATTCCGGGCAATGGTATTGATGATGATAAGAATGGCTATGTGGATGATGTATATGGCTGGAATTTTCTTGGTGGTAAAGATGGGCAAAATGTGAAAGAAGATTCATACGAAGCTGCACGCATGTACCATGCATTAAAAGCAAAATATGGCGGCGAAGTTGATGAAAGCAAATTATCTGCAGTTGAAAAAGAAGAATACCGCATTTTCAAAAAAGCACAAGGCGATATTGAACATGGTTCAACAGAAGCACAGGCACAGGTGGTTTTCCTTCGTGGTTTGTACAATAAATCAACTGTTTCCGACAGTTTGCTGAAACTGAAATTCAAACCTGAGTATACAGGTAACGATCTTACCACATTCAAACCTGCCAATTCAAAAGAAACAGATGCAAAATCAACCATGCTTGCTCTTTTCAAGGGTTTTGAGCTGATGGATGCTACCAATGATTTCATCATAAAAGAATTTACCAGCTATTACCAGGGACAGGAGAAAAAAGCTTCTGCTTCAACAACAGCTCCAAAAGATTATCGTGGTGAAATTGTAAAAGATAATTATTACGATTTCAATGACCGTTATTATGGTAACCCCGATGTAATGGCTAACACTCCTTTCCATGGTACACATGTAAGCGGTATTATTGCTGCTGTTCGTAACAATGGTATTGGCATGGATGGTGTTGCCGATAATGTGCGCATTATGAGCATACGTGCTGTACCGGATGGTGATGAGCACGATAAAGATATTGCACTGGCAATCCGTTATGCAGTTGACAATGGTGCCAAGATCATTAACATGAGCTTTGGTAAAAGTTTTTCACCACAAAAGAAATGGGTGGATGAAGCAGTTCGTTATGCACAAAGCAAGGGAGTATTACTTGTACATGCTGCCGGTAACGATGCAAAAAATGTTGACAGCACGGAAAACTATCCCAACCCGAATTTTGCTGATACAAAAACAAAAGCCAGCAACTTTATTACTGTTGGTGCCAGCGGTGATCCGAAAACAGGTGGCATTGCTGCTGATTTCAGCAACTATGGAAAAAATGAAGTGGATGTATTTGCACCCGGTGTAAAGATCTATTCAACTATTCCCGGTGGTAATACGTATGGATTTGCACAAGGTACAAGTATGGCCAGCCCTGTGGTAGCAGGCGTAGCAGCATTCATACTTTCATACTATCCAAATCTTACACCTGAGCAATTAAAGTATTGTATTGAAAAGGGAGCCCAAAACCCAAATATGCAGGTAACAAAGCCCGGCACTGAAACCAAAGAAGACTTTGCCAACTTCAGCCGCACAGGCGGTTTAGTAAATGCATACGAATCAGTAAAGATCGCAGCAACGCTTACAGGCGATAAAAAAGAAAACACAAAGCCATCGCCCAAACCAAAAGTTAAGAAATCGAAAAAAGGATAACAGTTCCATGATAAAAACCCGCTTTTCAGCGGGTTTTCTTTTTAAGTTTACAATATCATGTAGGATTTTGTGTTTTACATGCCTCAAACCTTTTATCATGTCCAGACCAACCACTAACGACTACGCTCCC
>JAACZX010000033.1 GCA_009996555.1 Chitinophagaceae bacterium
AAACCCAGCATAATACATAACCAGCTTGGTATAGCGAAGATGAGAAAGAAAGCATCGTTTTTTTCAAAGAAACGGCCACGTGGCTGATGATGATCTTCATGCAGGTACCATAAAAAACCATGCATCACAAATTTATGTGTGAGCCAGGTAATGCCTTCCATTGCAAAAAACACAGCAAATGCCAGTAAGATGTATAAAAACAAACTCATAGTAATGTGCGTAAGAGTAAAAAGAACATGAACTGGATCAATAACAAATTTACAGCGAATTGGTTTTGTTTAGGGAAAGATAAAAGCCGGAACAACAACATGAGCAATGCACTTACGCCAAACCAGCATACATAATTGAACACGGGAATGTCACCATTGCCCAGCCATTGCCAGTAACCAAGTTTGATGGCCACCGGCTCCATGATCCAGTCAAAAAACGTAGCCAGTAAAGCACTATCAATGATCACAGCAAAAAAGCCCACATTCGTTCTTGCAGGCTGGTCTTCATCCCGCAGTTTGTTCCAGAAAAAATTCAACATCTGCTGAATACTGATACCGCAGCAATACATGACAATAAACCAATTGACACCAATCACCAACGGAACCTCTTTAAACTGCCAGCCCAGCGCAGGGAGATAACGGTATTCACCAAATAACAATTGATGATGAATACCCAAATACTCTACCGCATAACCTGTAACATAACAAACTGCTGCAAACAACCAGAAAGCCCGGTTCTTTTGTTTTTGTGTATAGACCAACAGGATTGCTGACAACAGCAGGTTAGCAGGTGTAAGAGAAGCAAACAATTGCTGATCGTACCACAGCATACCTGCAAGCCCGATACAATGAAATAACACGGCAATAGCGGTAGCGATCTGTTGTTTACTGTATTGTTGCAGCATTAATGAGATGAATGTTTTGACTGATCTTTTAGAATAAGATCGGTTGCAATTTTTGCACTTTTGAAACAAAGCGGAATACCACCACCGGGATGTACACTTCCTCCGCAGAAATATAACCCTTCAATTTTTTTGGTAAAGTTTGGATGGCGAAGAAACGCAGCCATCTTACTGTTACTGCTGGTGCCGTACAATGCACCTTTATATGATCCTGTTCTTTCTTCAATTCGTACCGGATCAAGATACTCTTCTGTTTCAATGGCAGCTGCAATATCTGTTTGTAACATGCGGCTCAGTTTATCAATCACAACCTGTTTCAGCTGTGCTCGTAACTGCTGCCAGTTTTGTCCGCTGTTGGATGGGGCGTTGATGAGTAAAAACCAATTCTCTTTTCCACCAGGTGCCATTCCTTTTTCCATTTTGGATGTAATGTTCACATACACTGTGGGATCATAATACAAACGATGCTGCTGAAACAATGATTGAAATTCTGCTGCATAATTTTTACTGAAGAAAATATTATGCAGGTGCAGATCAGGAAATTCTCTGTTCATTCCCCAGTAAAAGATCATACCGCTGCAGCTACGCTCCTGCTTTACCACTTTCCTTGTCTGTTGTGCATCATTCAGCAATTGCTGGTATGTGAAATACACATCCGCATTACTCACCACTACATCAGCAAATACATTTTCGTTATTCACCACAATACCTTTTGCCGTTCCTGCATGATGAATGATGCGCTGGACAGGCATATTAAAATGAAAACGCACTCCTTTTTTTTCAGCCAGCTTCACCAAAGCATTGGTGATGCTGATCATGCCGCCTTTGGGATAAAACGTTCCTTCATTCAATTCAAGATGAGGGATGAGGCTCATCATACCGGGAGTCCTGTACGGATCGCTGCCATTGTAAGTTGCAAAACGATCAAAGATCTGCACGGCTTCAGCTGTGCGGAAAGAAGATTGGTTGTAATGATGCAGTGTGCCGGTTAAGTAAGGCAGGCGGACTGTTTGCAGTGCTTTAAGAACAGACTTCTGCAACCAGGTGCTTCGTTTATGTAATGAATGATTTAAAAAAATGGAGCCGATATGATCGTATAAATTTCCGCTCCGTTGCAAATACTGCAGCACGTTCTTTTTTTCTTCGCCAAGTTGCGTGTGCAATTCATCGGCCAATCGTTCCGCATCCGTCCATGCCTTCACACGCTTGCCATTTTCAAAAAAATAATTGCAGGAAAGATCAACCTTTTGGTAATTGAAATATTCTTCGATCGTTTCACCGGCAAAAGCAAACAGCTCCTCCAGATTATGTGGTTGTGTGAATAAGGAAGGACCGGCATCAAATGAAAACCCATCTTTCTCAAAAAAAGAAAGTTTGCCGCCGGCGTAAGTATTGCGTTCATACACATCAACAGCATAACCAGCCACGGCTAAACGGATGGCAGCAGCTAATCCGGCTACCCCACTGCCAATAACAACAGCCTGCTTATGCGGCTGCATGTGGCTTTGTATTTTTTTGCAACCATTCTTCTAACAAAGGCAGGGCAATTTTAAACCACGCTGTGTAGCTGCCTGCGTTGTGTGCAATTTCTTCGTTGATCACTGCAACTGGTTTATAACAAACCTCACTCACTTCTTCAGGATTTAGTTGCATGTTGCCATCATACTCACCTACAAACACATGATCAAATTCATGTTCAGTAAGCCCGTTATCAAACACAGCTTTGTAAGTAAAATGAAATGCTTTGTTGATAGTTGTTGTAAAGCCCAATTCTTCTTTTAACCGCCGCAATGCTGCATCTTTTGTTTCCTCGCCCGGCATTGGGTGACTGCAGCAGGCGTTTGTCCATAAAGAAGGACTGTGATATTTTGATGCTGCCCGTTTTTGTAACAACATATTGCCCTCTTTATCAAAAAGAAAAACACTGAATGCACGGTGCAGCAATGCTTTTTCATGCGCTTCCATTTTTTCCATGGAACCAATAACTTCATCTGACTCGTTAACGAGAATAACTTCGTGCATCAGTCAAAATTAAATGATTATTCCGTTACAGGATATTTAAGTGACTGCGTACACCGGCTCTTAACAAAATCATGACCTTGTGATAATCGGGAATGCGTACACGTTCCTGCATAATGACAGCAGGTTGCAGTTTTTTGATCTTCCTGAAAAGTGAGAGATAATATTTATACGCTACATACACACCAAAGCGTGCCTTTACCGGAAGTTGCATGATGCCTTTGTAAGCATCATCAAAATCCTTTTGAATATCTTCTTCTATTTCCCGTTTCTGGCGCTGCGTAAAATTGGCAAAATCCAAACCGGGAAAATAAGTACGGTCAAGTTGATTATAATCTGCCTTTACATCACGCAGGAAATTTACTTTTTGAAAAGCAGCGCCTAAAGAACGTGCAGCAGGTTTTAGCCGTTCATACTGCGCATGATCACCCTCCACAAAAACATACAGGCACATGAGCCCCACCACTTCGGCGCTGCCGTAAATATATTCGGTATATCCTTCGTAACTGTAGTGTGTTTTCTCAAGGTCCATTTCCATGCTGTTGAAAAACGCATGGATAAGATCATGAGAGATGTTGTATTCATTTACTGTAAGCTGAAAACTGTGCAGCACAGGATTTAAACTGATGCCACGCTCAATAGCAAGAAATGTTTCCTTACGGAATTCTTTGATGAGTGTTGCTTTATCGTACTGATGAAATGTGTCCACAATTTCATCAGCAAAGCGAACAAGACCATAGATGTTGTAAACAGGCTGTCGCAGATCATGATGCAGCAAACGGATAGCAGATGAAAACGAAGTACTGTAACGCTCCGTTGTAGTTCTGCTGCACAGCTGGCTCACTTCGTGGAATAAATTCATCATAAGTTTAACTGGGTTGCTTGTTTTTCAGCATTTGTTTGTTGACCAGCCCGGCTACAACCTCACCGCTGATGAGACTTGGCGGCACACCCGGCCCCGGTACAGTCAGTTGTCCTGTAAAATACAAATTCGCTACTTTTCTGCTTTTACAGGTTGGTTTTAAAATAGCTGTTTGCATAAGTGTATTAGCAAGGCCATAAGCATTTCCTTTAAACGCATTGTAATCCTCTATAAAATCACTTACAGCATACGACCTTTTATAAACAATCGAATCAGAAATTGGTTCACCGGTCTTCCTTTCAAATCGCTCAACAATTTGTTGGAAATAGCGATCCCTCAACTCCTCCGTATCATCCTGTAAACCGGCAGCCACCGGAATAAGAAAGAACAGGTTTTCACAGCCTTGTGGTGCACCCGAAGGATCAGTAACAGTAGTGGCACTTACATAAAACAACGGATCCGAAGGCCATGCTGGATCTTGATAGATCTCTTTTCCATGTTTGTTGAAATCTGCATCAAAAAACAAACTGTGGTGCGTAAGATTGGGCAGCCGTTTATTAATGCCCACATAGTACAGCAAACAGGATGGTGCCATTACACGGTTGTTCCAGTATGCTTCTGAATAACCCTGATCGTGGCGGTTGAGCAATGCTGTATCAGTAAAGTGATAATCTGCACCACTGATCATCACATCTGCTTCCATAAACTCGCCGTTTACCACAACACCTGCAACTGCTTCGTTTGCTGTTCTGATCTCCTCCACATTATGCTCAAACAAAAATTTTACGCCCAGCTCCTCCGCCAATGCATGCATCGCTTTTACAATTTCATACATGCCTCCCACAGGGTACCAGGTGCCGAGTTTTACATCGGCATAATTCATAAGGCTGTACAAAGCAGGAATTTTTTCGGGCAATGCGCCAAGGAACAAAACCGGAAACTCCATCAGCTCACGCAGGCGTGAATCGGAAAAATGCTTTTGCACATGCGCTTTCATCGAAGCAAATACATCAAGCCTGAAAATGCCTTTCAACAGTTCCTTATCTGCAAACTCCCTCACGGATAAACCCGGTTTATGCACCAGTTTATGAATACCCACCTCATATTTATAAGCCGCTTCAGCCATAAATGCATCGAGTTGCTTACTGCTGCCCGGCTCTAATTCATCAAATAATTTTTTGAGTGCGTCGTAATCTGCAGGCACATCAACCGCTTCTTCTTTAAAATAAATTCTGTACGAAGGATCAAGCCTTTTCAGTTCATAATAATCGCTCACCTTTTTTCCAAACTGGTTAAAATAACGCTCAAACACATCGGGCATCCAATACCAGCTTGGCCCCATATCAAACGTAAAACCATTTGTACTGAACTGTCTTGCACGGCCACCGGGCTGGTTATGTTTTTCCAGTACTGTTACCTGCCACCCTGCCTGCGCCAGAAAACTGGCGGTGGACATGCCGGCAAATCCGCTGCCGATTACTATTGCTGTATTACCCAAATTGAAAAAGTTTAGTTTCTGCTGATCTGTTCCTTTAACAATTTACGGGCAAAATGGATACGGCTCTTGATTGTTCCCAGGGGCTCACTGAGAATATGGGCAATTTCATGATAGCGGAATCCTTCGAAGTATAATGTAAAAGGCTGCTTGAATATATCGGGCAACTGCTGCACTGCTGCCTGAATTTCTTTCATTTTTAAAATTGATTCTGCTTCGTTTGCTACGGTTACCTGCTGCTGATCAATAAAAAAATCATTGGCTGTAGAATCAAAAATGGTGTTTTGCTTGATTTTGCGGCGATAACTGTTAATAAAAATATTCCGCATAATGGTATAGAGCCAGGCTTTGATGTTGGTGCCCACATGGTACTTATCCCTGTTCGACAAAGCCCGGTACATGGTTTCCTGCAAAAGATCTTTTGCTGTTTCATTATCCCTTGTGAGGGTAAAAGCAAAAGGCCGCAGGTAATCAGTATTGTTCAAAAGCATTTGATTGAATTCTACTGTTGACATAAACAAAGTGTTTAATAATTAATGACGTAAAGTTAAACAAAAGAAAATGCCATTTCCAAATTTTTGTTTAATAATTTATATAGAAATGTTAAACATAACAGGTGCGGATACAAAAAATCCCCCGCTGGAATAACGGGGGATCTACGTATAAAATGACTTATTGAGATTAACTGAGGCTGTCAATAAAATCGATTACTTCTGTAAACGACTTCAAAAACCGGAAATTAGGAGGTAGCTCTTTTTCCTCATAGGTTTGAGCCATAAGGCCTGAGATGATCACTTTGCTTTGGGGGAGTTGATGCTTGAGGTTGTTAATGAACTTATCAAAATTAAACTCCCTGATCACCGTGGTAAGATGGGTATAGATATAATCAGGCTTTTTAAGTTCAACCACAAACTCCAGGTCTTTTACCGGCACATTGGCTCCCAGGTAAATCACTTTTATTCCCCGGCTTTTTAATAAGTATTGCAGGAAAAGCAGCCCTATTTCATGGTGTTCATTTTCCGGCAGGAAAAGCAGCATCGTGGTTTTCAACAACGAATGAGCTGTGCTCGCCTTATCAATACCCACAATAAGCTTTTGGCGGATGATATTTGAAATGAGGTGTTCCTGTGCCGGATTAATATGATCGGTAAGCCACAAAATACCAATGCGCTCAAGAAAAGGAAATAAGATATACGTAATGGTCTTCTCAATTCCTTTTACAAGAATGTGCTGATCAATGACCCGTTCAAATGCATCCAGGTCAACATCCACCATGCTTTGAATCAGCTCATTTACAATCCGCTCCTGCTGTGCCTGTGCATTGGTAAGGGTGAGTGTTTTTTCCCGCAGCTCTTCATTACTCATGCGGCTTATATGAGAGATCTTATACCCGTACTTATTGAGTAACGAAATATTGAGCAGCATCTTTAACTCATTGTTACTGTAGTAGCGTATGTTCGTGGACGTACGCTGAGGCTTCAGGAACGTGTAACGCTGCTCCCAAATACGGATCGTGTGGGCTTTGATCCCACTCAGGTTCTCCAGATCTTTGATCGTAAACTTATTCATTTGGGCTTGCTCTTCCTCAATTACAAATACTGCTCAAAAAAGTTCAGGCAACCAACAATTTATTTACTGAACTGCAATTTCAGCGCTGTGAAAGCAGGGAATGATAAAGCCGGGAAAGTGCTGCAGCCTCAGCTGATTTTGAAAAACGGGCTGCATCTTTTGCTGCAGCAGCACCAAACTGCAACCGCTGTTGCTCATTGTTCACAAGCTGAGAAAGTGCTGCGGCTAATTCAGTGGCTGTTGAAGCCAGCAACCCTGTCTGGCCATCAGTGATCAGTTCGGCAATACCGCCAACATTGGTTGATAACACAGGCTTCCCAGCAGCCATAGCTTCCATAATGGATACAGGCGTTCCTTCATTTAACGAAGTAAGCATCACAATATCCAGCCCTGCATAAACAGCATCCATATCTTTTCGCCACGAGGTAAACACAAATGGGGCACTGTTGTCGTAACCCGGTCCTGCATGGCTAAACCTGAATTGCTGCTCCTTGATCAATGCCTGTATCTTACTCTTTTCTGTTCCGTCACCTATCAAAAAAAACTGCACATTGGCTTTGCCATTCTGCGCCTTTATGAACTGTGTTGCTGCTTCAATAAAAAGACGATGGTTTTTAACAGGCACGAAACGTCCGGCAATACCAACGGCAACAGTATTGTCCGGTAATGCAAACTCTTCACGAAACTGCTTTCGCTTTTCTCCGGTTTCATCTTGAAAAGCTGTTGTTTCTATACCCAACCGGATGAGTCTGATCTTTTCTGCAGTTACGATTTTGTATGCATGAAGTAACTCCTCGTTCAGTTTTGCACTGATGGCAACTATAGCGGAAGATATATTTGCTAACCACCGTTCAATACGCACAATACAACGGGAAACGATGGTTGAGAAATAAGAATGAAATACATGCCCGTGAAATGTATGAACAACAACCGGCACATGTAAGTTGTGAGCAGCAATACGACCCAGCACACCCGGTTTTGCGCCATGTGTATGCACAATATCCGGTTTGAATTCCCGGATAGCTTTTTTGATTGCCCTGTAAGCACGCCAGTCTGTACCGGGAATGACAGAGCGTTTTAACGCAGCGATCTTTTGGAACTGAAATCCCGTGTATTGCTCCAGCAGGTAGTCGGCCGGTTGTTCATCAGCATCAGGCGCACCGGCTATCAGCAGTATATCAAACTCGTTGCTTAATATCGATGCACTGCTGATAACATTAAAGGCAGGACCACCTACGGCAAGCCTGTTCAGGATAATTAATAAACGGGGTTTCTTCAAGTATTGTTAAAGGGTAGCGTTAAGAAGCTGATTGATTTCGGCCGCCCGCTGAACATCGGCCACCAGCTGCGGATGTTGCATGGCTTCAAGATGACGTTGATGATGCAGATCGGTACCAATAAGATCAACCAGTTGATGTTGCACAAGATAATGTGCTGTATCCTGCACACTTTTGCCATAATAACCACTTAAAGAAAGAAGATTGATCTGCAGCAGACAACCCTGGTCCTTAAAACGTTCATACACTTCTTTCCGGGTATGATAAAAATTATAGCGCTCCGGATGAGCCAGTACTGGCTGGTATCCTTTTACGATCAATTCAAAAATAACATCCTTCAGGTTGGGTGGCGGCTGCATAAACGAAATTTCAACCAGCACAAGATTTTTATGCAAGGTCAGCAATTGCTCGTTGTTGACAAGCCTGTCGGCAAACAGATCATCAATAAAATATTCAGCTGCCGCATGCACCTCTACATCAATATGTTCTTCCTTCAGTTTCTTCATCAATTGCTGGTGAGCAGCAGTGATGGTTTCTCTTGTATTCGGATAAAGATCGGGATAGATATGTGGGGTGCTGATAAATTTGCGATAACCCAACTGCATCATTTTTTTGATATGGCTCACCGAAGTTGCTGCATCGGGCGAACCATCATCAATACCCGGCAACAGGTGCGAATGCATATCAACGCCAAGCAAACCGTAATCAATGTTTACAGCTGGCGTTTCCTCTTTTTTCTTTTTAAATAATCCAAACATATTTCACGTACCTCATACTTCGTAATTCATACTCACAATTCTTCGTCCTTGCTTTTTGGTTTTTGGACCTTGGATTTTCTTTCTTGAGCCCTGCATTTTGGCCTTTGGGTTTTGGGTTTTCTTTCTTGAGCCTTGTACCTTGGATTTTGGATTTTCCCCCTTGTACCTTGGTTTTTGGGTTTTGGATTTTCTTTCTTAAGCCTTGTACCTTAAAAAGGCAGTGACTTCACTTCTTCATACACCCGTTCAATTCCTTCACGCAATCCGATCTTTGCTTTCCAGCCACGGTTGTTCAGCTTTGAAACATCCAGCAGCTTACGGGGTGTACCATCCGGTTTCGAAGTATTAAACTGAAGTTCACCTTCGTACCCAACAATGTCTTTAATTAATTCTGCCAGTTCTTTGATCGATACATCTTCACCCACACCAATATTCAGCCAATCAGTACCATCATAGTCCTGCATTAAAAAGAAACAGGCATCAGCCAGATCATCCACATGCAGAAACTCACGGCGAGGCGTACCCGAACCCCATATTTCAACAGCAGGCTGTTGGGTACGTTTAGCTACGATCATCTTACGCAGCAAAGCAGGCAATACATGCGAGTTTTGCAGATCATAATTATCATTGGGACCATAAAGATTCGTTGGCATAGCTGAAATAAAATTGCAGCCATACTGGCTTCTGTATGCTTCACACATCTTCAGCCCCGCAATTTTTGCAATAGCATACGGTTCATTGGTTGGCTCAAGTGTACCCGTTAACAGGTAATCCTCTTTAATCGGCTGCTCAGCAAATTTTGGATAAATGCAGGATGAACCCAAAAACAACAACTTGGTGACACTGTGCCTATAAGCAGCATGGATCACATTGTTCTGGATCATCAGGTTCTCATACAAAAAATCTGCACGATAAGTATTGTTGGCAACAATACCACCCACTTTTGCTGCTGCTAAAAAAACGTAATCGGGTTTATGTTCTTTAAAGAATACATCAACAGCTTCCTGGCTGCGCAGATCCAATTCTGCTGATGTACGTACTAAAAGATTGTCAAAACCTTCCTTCTGCAGCTTGCGCACAATAGCAGAGCCCACCATTCCCCTGTGCCCTGCTACATATAGTTTATCTTTCTTCTCCATTACTCAAATTGATTTTTGATCTTGTAACCACTCTCGTGCAATAATTTTTCACGTTTGAAAATATCAAGATCGGCAGCAACCATTTCTTTTACTAATCCGTTCAGATCATATTTCGGTTTCCAGCCCAGCTTTGTATTTGCTTTTGTTGGATCACCGATCAGCAACTCAACTTCTGTCGGACGGAAATACCTTGGATCAACAGCCACCATTTCTGTACCAACCGCAAGTGCATAATCAGGATTGGCGCAGCTCTTTACAAAACCTTTTTCATCTACACCTTCTCCTTTAAATTCAATTTCAATACCCACTTCAGCAAAAGCCATGCGTACAAATTCACGCACAGGTGTTGTAACACCGGTAGCAATGACAAAATCTTCCGGTTTATCCTGCTGCAACATCAACCACATGGCTTCCACATAATCTTTTGCATGTCCCCAGTCACGTTGCGCATTCAAATTACCCAACCACAATTTATCCTGCATACCCAACGCTATTTTCGCAACAGCACGGGTGATCTTTCTTGTTACAAATGTTTCACCACGCAAAGGCGATTCGTGGTTGAATAAAATGCCATTACATGCATACATGTTGTAGGCTTCACGATAGTTCACTGTGATCCAGAAGCCGTACATTTTTGCAACTGCATAAGGTGAACGGGGATAGAAAGGAGTACGTTCGCTTTGCGGTACTTCCTGCACCAACCCATATAATTCGGAAGTAGATGCCTGATAAATTCTTGTCTTCTCTGTTAAACCTAATAAACGCACCGCTTCTAAAATACGAAGTGTACCTACTGCATCTGTGTTGGCAGTGTATTCAGGAATATCAAAACTCACCTTCACATGACTCATGGCACCGAGATTATAAATTTCATCGGGCTGTACTTCCTGTATAATACGGATGAGGTTAGTGCTGTCTGTAAGATCACCATAATGCAACACAAAATGACGGTTATTGATATGCGGATCTTCGTACAGGTCATCGATACGATCGGTATTGAACAACGAAGTACGGCGTTTGATGCCATGTACTTCGTATCCTTTCTTCAACAACAGATCGGATAAATAAGCCCCGTCCTGCCCGGTAACACCTGTAATTAATGCTTTTTTCATTGTCGTGATCGGTTTATACTATGCAGTTACAACTGCGTTTTTACATTTAAAAATCAGACGATCTTGTTGGCCTTCTTTGCATCACCACTTTTTCAGTGTTCACCATTGCAAGCGTAGCGCCGCAATCCCTCTTCGTGCATCTTCCTGTCTTTCTGCCTTCGTGGCTCAACCATTGTAAGCGCAGCGCACAATCTAATCTTTGTTCATCTTT
>JAACZX010000647.1 GCA_009996555.1 Chitinophagaceae bacterium
GTTCAATCACTTCTGTGAATACACTTTTGTTATCATAATCTGTGCCATCAGGTCCGTGCATCACCAGTAACCATTCGCCACCAGGCTGCAGATCCATTTTAGTAATGGTATTGGTAAAGCCGTTTGGTCCCCACCAGTGTTTAATATGATCGGGATTGCTCCATGCTTCCCATACTTTTTCTACCGGAGCATGCAATGTTGCGGTTAACCGGATGGAACGATCAGCTTTGTTTTTTTCTGCGGGCATGTTTTGTGGGTTTTTGTTCCTGTTGAATTTTTTCGAGATAGGTTTCCAATGCATCCAGTTTCTGTTCCCAGAATTGTTTGTACTGTTCGATCCATGCCGATACTTCGTTGAGTGCATCCAGCCTGGCTTCGCAATAGCGCTCTCTTCCTTTTTGCTTAATGATGATGAGTCCGCACTCGGTCAATATTTTCACATGCTGCGAAATAGCCGGCCGGCTCACATTAAAATTTTCAGCCAGTGCATTCAGATTCTGAGGCTGTTTTACCACCAACCCGATAATTTCCCTGCGTGTGGGGTCAGCAATTGCCTGGAACACATCTCTTCTTGCTTCGTAAGCCATATATGTAAGCGTTTACTTACACGAAAGTATGTGTAAGTATTTACTTACGCAAGTTTTTTGGGTTGATTTTTTTAGGTATGCCATACCTGTTTGAAAACCTTTCAAATTCATCAACCTGCTTAGGTATGGCATACCTATAGTATTTTTGCCCAATGCGTTTGTTACTCACCACCCTTAATGCAAAATATATTCATCTCAACCTGGCGATCCGCATTTTGTATGAGCTGAATAAGCACCACGAAGGTTTATCGTGGAAGGAGTATACTATTCGCATGAATGTGAATGAGATCGCTAAGGAATGTGCCGACAATGATGTGGTGGCGTTCAGTTGTTATATCTGGAATATTACACAAACCCTGAAGGTAGCCGAACGCATCAAAGCCATTAACCCCAACTGCAAAATTTTACTGGGCGGACCGGAAGTGAGTTATGAGTGGGAAGAGATCATTGCAAAAGATTGTATTGATTATATTATTACCGGTGAAGGTGAAATTCCGTTTCATGAGTTTTTAACGCACTACCCGAATGTAGAAGCGGTTCCTAATCTTGTGTATAAGGTAGATGGCGAAGTTTGCTATGAAGAAAAAGGCGTGACGTATGATGTGAGCAATTTTATTGGTGTAAATCCGTACATCAATGATCCGGTTGAAGATCTCTATAACAAAGTATGTTACATTGAAACCAGTCGTGGTTGTCCATACAAATGTGGTTTCTGTTTGGCGAGCCTTGATAACAATGTGCGTTATCTGCCAATGGCTGATATTAAAAGCAACCTATTGTATTTGATGAATCACGGGCGTGTGATCAAATTCCTTGACCGTACGTTTAATATGAAGCGTGATTTTACACTGGATGTCTTTCAGTTCATTCTCGATCATCACAAGCCGGGCAATGTATTCCAGTTTGAAATTACGGCTGATATTCTGCATCCCGATATTATCAAGTTCATCAACGAAAAAGTGCCGAAGGGTTTGTTCCGTTTTGAAATTGGTATTCAAACCGTCAACCAAAAAGCAAATCTTGAAGTAAGCCGTAAACAGAATTTCGAAAAAACAAAAGGCATCATTAAACAGGTGCAGGATGTAGTTGATCTGCATCTTGATCTCATCGTTGGTTTACCACTTGATTACTTTGAAGACATTAAATACAGTTTTGAAGAAGTGTTCAAACTCTTTGCACCGGAATTACAATTGGGCTTCCTCAAATTTTTAAAAGGAACACCGGTGCGCAAAACAGCAACTGCACATGGTTATATCTACGATCCAATTGCTCCCTACCAGATCATCGAAAGTAATTACTTAAGCAAAGAAGAATTGCGACAGGTTACATTGGCTGAGGAAGCGTTGGAAATTTACTGGAACAAACCAAGAGCCATCCACACACTCAAATATGTAACGGCCTATTACAGTGTGTTTGATTTCTTACAGGGATTGGGCAATTACTTTGAAACACATTGCGATCTGCACAAACACGATCTGAAAGATGTGTACACGATTTTGTTTGCGTATGCAAAAGAAACTTATCCTGAAGATGGCGTATTGCAACAACTCATCAGTATTGATTATTATTTGCAGCACAAAATAAAACCGGTGTCGCTGTTGTTGCCGGAAGTGGATGCATCAATTAAACAACAACTCATCGAACAACACAAACTCAATCATCATAAACTGCGTTTTGCGATGTTGCCTGTAACATTCAACTGGCAGGAGTTTGTGCAGCACAATCATATAATTGAAGCCGATACTGTTTTGGCGATTTCATTTGATGGAAAACAGAAGCCTGAAGTGCTGCAGCATATCGGAATTAAACGGGGATTGTAATTTTACTTTTCTATGTAATACCAGCCATAGTTTTTCCTGTATCTTTCATTTGCAAACACAAATCCTTAAACCATCTGTTATGAAAAAAATAGTTTCCGTACTCATTCTCTGCTTCAGCAGTTACCTTTCTTCAACCGCACAGGTAACAGCTTCAGACTATTACGAACAGGGGCAGCAATTAAAAAAAGAAAGAAAAACGAGAGAGGCGATTGCAGCGTTTACAAAAGCAATTAAACTAAAAAACGACTATACAGAAGCGAAATACGAACTGGGATGGTGTTATAACGATACAAAAGAATATACAATAGCTTTGATGTACCTGCGGCAGGCGAGAAGCGAATCGCTGAATACCGCTAAATTATTTTTTGAATTGGGTTATGCCTTTGAAAATTCAGGATCATACGATTCTGCCATTACAGCCTATACAAGGTGCAGAGAGCTGAAACCGGATTACAGTAATTTATATAAGCGCATTGGCTTTTGTTTTTATTTTAAAGATGAATACGAGAATGCACTCGTTTATTTTGAAAAGCAGCAAGAAGAAACTACAACAGAAATTTCTGATTATCTTTTTTGGTACAGAAAAGGTTTTTGTAACAATGCCTTGAAATATTATGAACAGGCGGTTGCCGATTTAACCAATGCCTATCGCTACAAAAGGGATTACGTAAACACATTACTTGAACTTGGATTTGCCACTTCAAGATTGAAACGGAACGATGATGCTATTAAATGGTATAAACTGGCAATAGAACTCGACCCGAAAAGCCACATCGGGTACAATGGCATTGGCGAAGTGTACAGAGATAATATCAAAGATTGCAGCATATCCATGAACTGGTATAAGCGTGTACTAACCGACATTAACCCGGCTGAACGCAAAGCAAATTTTGGTTATGCATATTGTCTGAATGCGCAGGGCTATTACAGTGAAGCCATTCCCTATCTTAAAAAAGCGATTGAATCGGAAGATACTTATACTGCAGCCTATG
>JAACZX010000288.1 GCA_009996555.1 Chitinophagaceae bacterium
AAGCATCCTGTTTATTCATTCCCTTCAACTGGGCAAGGTACATGGCCTGTTCGCCTACTTTCATTTTTTTATACAGTCCACGTTCTTCCGGCATGTAACCAATATTAATAACATCGGTTACCGGGTTGAATTTGTTACCATTCAGCATAATGTTTCCTGAATCGGGGTAAAAAATACCGGTGATCATGCGGATGAGTGTTGTTTTACCTGCTCCGTTGGGACCAAGTAAACCAAAAATGGATCCTTTGTTGATGGTGAAGCTGATATCGTCCACCGCTTTCTGGGAAGAAAAGTATTTCTTCAGGTTTTGAACTTCAAGAATAGTACTCATATGCAGTATTAGAGTGCTGGTTAAGTAATTTGTTACAAGATAGGGTATGAAAATTTGAAGAATCCTCTTTAAAGGGACGAATGGTTTGCAAGTTGCCCGATTATATTGGCTATGCGTTCACCATCCATTGCGGCGCTTACAATGCCACCTGCATAGCCGGCTCCTTCGCCACAAGGATACAAGTTTTTTATTTGTGGATGCTGCAGTGTTTCTTGATCTCTCGGAATACGAACAGGCGAAGATGTTCTTGATTCTGTAGCAACAATCACTGCTTCATTGGTGAAATAACCACGCATTTTTTGTCCGAATGCTTTAAATCCTAAACGAAGATCATCATAGACGAAACCGGGTAATACGGTCCGTAAGTCTGTACTGCTGATGCCCGGTAAGTAAGAACACTCAGGAAGTGAAGCAGATGTTTTTTTATCGAACATATCAACCATGCGTTGCGCAGGAGCAACAAATTTTCCACCGCCTGCAGCAAATGCTCTTTGTTCGATTGCTTGTTGAAATTTCATCAGTAACAGCGGATCATCTTCGCTTATTTGGCTATTGGTTTTTGGATTTTGTTTTTTAAAATATTCCACTGCATCTTTCACTTCAATGGTTACCACCATGCCGCTGTTAGCAAATGCATTGTTTCGTTTTGATGGGCTCCAGCCATTTACCACCAGTTCGCCGGGCGATGTAGCTGCTGGTGCAATAATTCCCCCGGGGCACATGCAAAAACTAAATACACCTTTCCCCTGCACCTGTTCCACTAAACTATAAGAGGCAGGTGGCAGAAACTCATCACGCACAGCACACCGGTATTGGATAGAATCAATCAACGCCTGTGGATGTTCTGCACGAACACCTAATGCAAATGGTTTTGCTTCTATAAGAATGTTGTTCTGCTGAAGCAGTTCAAAAATATCTCTTGCACTGTGGCCTGTTGCAAGAATTACCGCATCGGCATGCAATGTTGATTGGTGATTGACTTCAACAGCTTTCAGCACATTATTTTCAACAATAAAATTTGTCAGCTTTGTTTCAAAATGAATTTCACCACCACTGCTGATTATAAACTCACGCATGGCGGTAATAATATGTGGTAATTTATTCGTGCCAATGTGCGGATGACTCTGGTATAAGATTTTTTCTTCGGCTCCAAATCTTACAAAAAGCTGGAGAATGCGATCGATGCTCCCACGCTTACTGCTGCGGGTGTACAGTTTACCATCGCTGTATGTACCGGCACCTCCTTCGCCAAAGCAATAATTACTTTCAGGGTTTACTTCGCCTTCTTTATTAAGTGCAGCAAGATCTCTTCTTCTTGCTCTTACATCTTTTCCTCGCTCTATCACAATAGGTTTAATGCCCAGTTCCAGTAAACGTAATGCAGCAAATAAACCTGCAGGTCCTGCACCTACAATGATCACACGCTTGCTGGCATTGTTTACATTGCTGAAGGTGAACTCTATCTGTTCACGTTGTTGAACAGGCTCATTAATGAATGCCTGAACAGTAAGATTTACCCAGGCTTGTTTGCTGCGTGCATCAATGGATTGTTTGTGAATATAAAAACCTGTAACAGCTGAAACCGGAACAGCGGCCGAAGCGGCAATTTGTTCAATAACAGAAATAGTATCTGCTGCTTGCGAAGGCAGTAAACGAAGCGAAATTTGTTGTTGCATGTGTGTCAGGCAGTTAACCTAAAAACAATATTTTGGCAAAGATAAATCTATTTACTACCTGATAATTTATGCATTTTGTGATGAAAAAACATTTTTTTTGTGGCTTCAAAAAAAGCTACCTTCCATTAGATACAGGAAATGCATGAGAACTTACTTTACCCATTATAAATACATTGCTCTGCTGGTTGTTTTGTATTCCTGCAATCCTTCTTATAAAGCATCGTCGGTGCAGTACAAGGATTACAGGATCACAAATATCAGCAACGACTCTTCCCTACAAACATTTCTGCGGCCTTATGCTGACAGTGTAAACAACAGCATGAATAAAGTAATAGGCCGTTTGTCGGTTGATCTTGAAAAAGCACAGCCGGAATGTACATTAGGAAATTTTATGGCCGATGCGATGAAAGCAATGGCAGAAAAATATTACAATACCAAAATTGACGGAGCGTTTGTGAATTACGGCGGCATCAGATTACCGTTAGTGAAAGCCGGCGACATTACAAGAGGTAAAATTTTTGAGTTGATGCCATTTGATAACATTATTGTTCTTCAAAAAATAAAAGGAACAGTACTGCAGCAATTTCTTGATCATATTGTGAGCCGGGGGGGATGGCCTGTTGCAGGCATCAGCATGCAGATAAATAATAAGAAAGCGGTGAATGTACTTATTGATGGCAAACCGTTGGATGTAAACATGACTTATACAATAGCAAATTCAGATTATGTGGCAAATGGTGGCGATAATTGTGAAATGCTTAAGGATATTCCGCAGATCAGTAACGGTTATCTTCTGCGTGATGGTCTTATAGAATATGTAGAATCAGTTACGCAAAAAGGACAAGCAATTTCTGCCACTATTCAAAACAGGGTTACAAATGCTCAGTAGAAGAAAATTTATACAACAAACCTCGTTTACTGCAGCAGCATTGATGGCGGGCAACCTGGTGCAGGCCGAAGAAACAGATACAGTTCAGCGACTGGTTATACTTCACACCAATGATGTGCATAGCAGGCTCGATCCTTTTCCAATGGACGGCAGCCGCAACCAGGGAATGGGAGGTGTGGCAGCACGGGCAAACCTGATCAAAGACATAAGGGCTAACGAAGAGCATGTGCTGTTGCTTGATGCCGGTGATATTTTCCAGGGTACTCCATATTTTAATATATACAAAGGTGAGCCTGAAATGAAGGCCATGCAAATGATGGGGTATGATGCCTGTACAATGGGCAATCATGATTTTGATGCAGGCCTTGAAAATTTTGCTACACAATTACAGCTTACCAGTTTTCCGGCGTTGTTATGTAATTACGACTTTACAGCAACACCTATGGAAAATAAATCGCAGCCTTATAAAATATTTAAGAAAGGAAAATTAAAGATTGG
>JAACZX010000289.1 GCA_009996555.1 Chitinophagaceae bacterium
AAATGGCCGGGCATCACTGTATCAAGATCGATCACACACAATCCTTTTCCTTCTTTATCAAACAACACATTGCTGATCTTGGTATCGTGGTGTGTTACCCGAAGCTTGCAATCAGGATTTGTTTTGATGAGCTGGTATTGTTCTGCAATGGATCTGTTTTCCATTACTTTCCTGATCAATGCATCGGATTCAATAATGCGTTCTGCATTTCCATTTTCCAATGCAGTCAAAAACTGTTTGTAACGGAGTGACAGATCATGAAACGATGGAATGGTGATCTTGAGCTCAGCAATATCCAACCCGCTCAGCACATGCGTAAAACGTCCAAACTGTGCAGCAGCTTCATAAGCCTCGTCAGCTGTTTCCACCACATCTTTTGTGTACGATCCTTTTACAAACGGAAACAACCGGAAGAATCCTTCGTTTTCGAGGTACACCAATGTTGCTCCGTCTCTTGCTTCAACAGGTGCTGCAAAGCTGTATGATGGATAATGTTTACGCAGATGCGTTACAATAAGACTGATGTTATGCGCAATATCTTCCGGCTCGCTGAACACTAAATGATTCAGCCGTTGTAAAATATATTCATCAGAAGAAGTGGTTACTTTCCAGGTGCTGTTGATAAGGCCGCTTCCAAAAGCTTCCAGTTTCACTTTATTATCCGTTAAGCCAAACACAGGCAAAACGGTTTGCGACATGATTTGCTGATATTCCAGAATATTATAAGTCATGATCGGTTTTACGGCAGTTCCATTCCATTCGTCTTTTACAACAGGTTGCTTTTCTGTAACAGCCATTTCTAAATTAATAATCGTCGTTTAATGCAAACACAGGTTTGCGGTACATCCATTTACCGCCGGTAAAATCAGGGAACTCAATTGTTTCATTTCCTTTTTCAACAGAAAGTTCGCTCAATGGTGTAATGGCGCTCCATGCAGCAGCATCATACACATCCATCGGTGTAGCTGTTTTCCGTTTAATACTTTCAACAAATGAATGGATCACAAAAAAGTCCATACCGCCGTGTCCTGCACCGGCTGTTTCTTTACTCCAGCGTGCCCACAACGGATGATCGTATTTGTCAAACCAGTCTTTTGCAGCATCCCACTGGTGCGGTTTTGATACACCTTCTACATGTACTCCTTTTGCAACATCCATCCACAAACCATTTGTACCCTGCACACGAAAACCAAGTGAATAAGGACGTGGCAGGTTTGTATCATGCTGTAATAAAATCGTTTCCCCGTTTGCACAGCCGATTGATGTTGTTACCACATCGCCCAGTTTGAAATTGATCTTTGCATTTGGATGCTCAGGACCACATTTCTTTACAATATGTTCGTGTAAACCTCTTGCTTTACTTGAGAATGAAGAAATATTGATGAACCTGTTTCCACGGTTGATGTTGATGTAATGTGCAATGGGCCCGATGCCATGTGTGGGATACAGATCACCGTTACGATATACGGAGTGGTGTGTACGCCATCTTGCTTCGCTCCATCCTTTATCGCCAAACTCACAGCCTTTGCCATACGCATCAATACCATTGTTGAATTTCACCTCACGCAGATCGTGCTGGTAACCGCCTTGCAAATGCACCAGCTCTCCAAACAATCCCTGGCGCACCATGTTCAAGGCAGCCATTACATCTCTGCGGTAGCATACATTCTCCAGCATCATTACATGTGCATTGTATTGCTCTGCAGCTTTTACTACATCCCAATGATCCTGCAACGTAATACCAAGCATTACTTCGCTGCCCACATATTTAATACCGGATTGAAGCGATCCAATGATCATTTCTTTATGCCATTCCCACGGAGTGGAAATAATGATACCATCAATGCCCTTCAGCTCAAGCATTTTTTTCCATGCATACGGATCTCCTGTAAAGATCTGCGGCATTTTCTTTCCGCTCTTTGTGATCATTTCTTTTGCACGGGTAAGCATGCGGTCATCAATATCACAAATGGCCACCAGCTCCACATCGCTGCGGCGCAGCACAAGATCAAGATGATTTTGTCCACGAAGCCCCACACCCACCATCACCATTTTCACTTTTGGATCGGCTGACGATGCAAACAATGAGCCTGTTGGTAATACTGCCAGCGATGCGGCAGTAAGCCCTGTGTTCTTTATAAAATCTTTCCGGTTCATACTTGTTGTTTAAGTTTTTTTATATGTGCAGCATTCATCAGCTCACACCATGTCAATAATATTCGTTGTGAAAATACGGCAATTCAAAGCTGCAAAGAAGCGCAGCCGTTTGCACAAAATGATGGCCGAAATTTCGTACAACCCAATGCCAGCTTCTTATTCAAGACCTGCAAGATCAATAACAGGAATTTTGCCACTCTTACTGTTTATAAACTCAGTCCGCAGCATAGTACGATCGCTGAAAAAGCCACAGTTCTGCAGGTAAAAACGCCCATTCTCTTCCCCGCCTTTATAATCAAGTCTGTATTCTTTTTGTGCTGTTGCATCGCCTGTAAATCTTGCTTTCTTCAACTGTATCCATTCGCCCTTGCTTGTACGCACCCATTGATTGTGATACCATGCTTTCCTTACAATATATCCCGTTGAAGGATCGAAATTTTCAAGAAACGAATGAAGACGTTTTAAATAGGTGGATGTTGCCGGCCGGTTAAAGCTTGCGATCAACAACCATTTTTTTTGCTCCGTTGCATAAAAATAAGCGGTGTAATTGGTATAGTTATTTTCAACAGGTTTGGCCCGTAACAAAAAACGATATGTTTCTCCTGCCTTCCAGTTGTATTTTAAATAACTCTGTCCGCCCGATCCTTCGTTGCCAAACTCACCCGTATACACATCGGCACCTTTCTTAACAAGTATGATCTTTTTATCTGGTGGAATCTGTTTTGGATCATCGGTATTGAACGGGCTCCATACGGAGAACAATACCCTGCGTTCTGTTGGCGAATTTACCTGTATGCCAAAATATCCTTCTGCAAAACCATTGGCCATAAAATAAGAACCAATGGGATCATTCCCAACGGGAACTGTTATTTCATTATAAAACCACTCAATATCTTCTTTCACTTCCGATGCATCGTAACCAAGATGTACAGAAGGACCTCTTCTGCCCCAATAGAAATAATTGCCTTCATTGTTCTGCACAAACTTTGTTTGCACATCAATAGCCGTTCCTGCAACCTGCAAAGAATTGATGCGTGCAAATTCATGGCCGGTTTTACTTACGCCCTGTATATCGATGCGGATATAACCGGTATCTTTTACTGAAAATGTGCCGAGCTGTTGTTGCTTGCCAACACCTTCTGCTGTGGTTAATTTCTTTTGCCCATTTACAATGCAGCTGATTACAGTTTTACCCGCTGGCACATCCATTACGGCACTT
>JAACZX010000290.1 GCA_009996555.1 Chitinophagaceae bacterium
GAAAACAATCAGTTTCAGGTTGCAAATCAGGATACGACTATCAGTAAGGAAATAATAGATATAAATGCAAATCGTCCATCAGTTCGATTAGCTGGAATTTTTTCATTGCAGACTGCAATTCCTCTTTCAAAAAGTTTATTAATTGAGCTTGGAGCCGGAGTTCATAGTGAGTTTAATAAACCCAATAAGCTATATCATTATGAATATATCTACAAAACAAACCCGCCATCAGAATGGGAGCTGGCTTTTGAAAGTGACCGCTATAATGAACGTTATTTATTTTTCCAAATAGGATTATTAAAAAAAATCGGGACTAAGTAGTCCTGATTTTTTATGCCGGAATATTCTTCAGCAAATCTTCAAAGCTTTCTCTCTTACGAATGAGGATTGCATCACCATCCTTCACCAATACTTCAGCAGGGCGGTAGCGTGAGTTGTAATTACTGCTCATTTCAAAACCATAAGCACCGGCATTGTGTATGCAGAGGATGTCGCCTTCTTTTATTTCGGGCAGCATACGGTCGCTGGCAAACGTATCGGTTTCGCAGATATAACCGGTGATCATGTGTTTCTTTTCTTCACCGTTAGGGTTGCTTAAATTGCTGATGTAATGATACGCATCATACATCATCGGGCGAATGAGATGATTCAATCCTGTGTTGATACCGGCAATGATGATATCTGCATTTTGTTTCACCACATTTACTTCAGCCAGTAAATAACCACATTCACTAACTAAGAACTTACCAGGTTCAAACCACACTTGTAATTCTTTTCCATTGGCTAATGGATGATCTGTAAATGCCTGTTTCAGCTTTTGTGCAAGCTCACCAATGTTGGTTTCTTTTTCGTGCTCCATGTATGGCACTTTAAAACCACCGCCGAGATCAATAACTTCCAGCTCAGGAAAATGCGGAATCAGATCGAACAATACTTCAATGCCTTTTACAAATACTTCCGCATCTTTTATTTCACTACCTGTGTGGATGTGCAGTGTCCGGATGAAGATGTTATTGTCTTTTACAATTTGCTCCAGTTCGTTGATCTGTTCAACAGGAATTCCAAACTTGCTTTTATTGTGACCTGTTGAAATCTTTAAGTTGCCACCTGCCATAATGTTCGGGCGAAGACGGATTCCAACAGGGTAACTGTGGCCGTATTTCTTTCCAAACTTTTCAAGGTTCGATAAACTGTCGATGTTGATGTGTACACCTGCTGCAACCGCTTCTTCAATTTCTGCAAACGAAATACCGTTGCTGGTGTACAATACATTTTCAGGAGCAACGCCTGCATGCAAAGCCAGTTTTACTTCGTTGATGCTGCTGCAATCAATATTACAGCCAAGACTGTTGATGTATTTGATCACATGCAGGTTGGTCAATGCTTTACAGGCATAAAAAATACGTGTATCTAAAACTGAAAAACCGTTTACCAGTTTTTCGTATTGTGTTTTTATTTTGTTTGCATCGTACACATAAACAGGCGTGCCGTATGTTGCTGCAATTTCTAAGAGTTGGTTGGTGGGTATTGTCGTCGTCATTTTTATTGTTGCTGGCTGCGAAATTAGTTTAAAAACAGGTTCTTGTTAAGTCTGGCCGCTTGATCTTTCGTGAAGATTTACAGAGCGGCAACAGCGGCCTGACTCTATTGTGAAACGATCATCTGTAAGCTATTCTGTAAAAGAAAAACCCCGACGTTTCAGTCGGGGTTTCTATTACGATTTTGTTTCTTCTTCGTTTGCATCATCTTCACCTGCATCATCTTCACTTTGCTCTTCAGGGGCTTCTTCAGTTTCATCCTCGGCAGCAGTTTCGTCCCCGGCTTCCTCTTCAGTTATCTCTTCTTCAACTTCCGCCGCAATTTCTTCTTCTGCGCTTTCTTCGCTGTTCTCTTCTGTAACAGTTTCTTCAATCACTGTTTCCTCCGTTTGCTCTTCTGTTATATCAATAACTGGTTGTTCCAGTAACTCGCCATCTTCAGTTACCACCATTGTTTCATTTGTTGAAAGTTCCTGTGCTTCTTCACCAGCTACCTGCAGTGTATCACTTTGTACAGCAGTCGGGTCAATGATATCAGTTGAAATGATCTCTTTGATTTTTGGCAGATCTTCAGGTGAATTGATGCCGAAGTAATCCATGAACGTGCGGGAAGTGCTGTACACTAATGGATGACCGGGCAGTTTTTCATTGCGTCCCACAATCACGATCAGTTCTTTTTCCAGCAGCTTTTGCACGGCATAATCGCAGCTCACACCACGGATAGCTTCCATTTCACCTTTGGTGATGGGCTGCTTGTATGCAATAATGGATAACGTTTCCAGTGCAGCTGTGCTGAGGCGTTTTAAAAACTTGTCGCCATTGATCTGTGCTACGGTTTTGTGGTAGTCCTTCTTTGTAAGGAACTGCCAGCCGCCACCGCTTTCACGCACTTCAAACGGGTAAAATTCAGCTGAATATTTTTCTTTGATAGCTCCAATCGCAGCTTCTGTCTGGTCAAGACTTGCACGGTCTTCAATAAAACCCAATGCATTATTCACCAGGTCGCAAAGTTCCAGGGTGGTAAGCGGGCGTTCAGCTGCAAAGATCAGCGCTTCAATATGCGGGATGATAACACTTAATTCCATCGGAAATTAATCGTTTAAAGTTGAAGGTTTAACGTTTAAAGTTTAGCTGTAGTCACAACTTTCAACCTTAAACTTTAAACTATTTAACCATTTAAAGCCGCTGCACCACTTACGATCTCTGTAAGTTCGGTAGTGATGGCTGCCTGGCGTGCACGGTTGTAGCTGATGCGGAGTGAACGCAGCAACTCATTGGCGTTATCGCTTGCTTTATCCATGGCCGTCATACGGGCACCATGTTCAGATGCACTTGCATCCAAAACAGCTTTAAATAATTGTGTATTGAGGATCTTCGGCATTAACTCGGTAATGAGCTCTTCCTTGCCCGGTTCGAAAATAAAATCAGATTTGGTCTTGGCTGCTCCTTCTTTGTTTTCCACTTTTGGAATAGGAAGGAAACGTTCTAATTTAAACTGCTGTGTAGCTGCATTTTTAAACTGGCTGTACACCAGTTCCACCACATCAAATTCGCCTTTTACAAACGCATCCATTGCAGCAGCTGATGCTTTTTGTACGTTTTCGAATGTGAGGTTGAGGAAAATATCTTTGTACGTATCATTTGTTTTAAAACCGTTACGCTGCATTGCTTCGTTACCTTTTTTACCAATGCCCCAAACCTGTACGTTGCCTTTGCTGTTTTGATCAGCATATTGCTCAGCAATTACCTGGCGGGCCAGCTTAACGAGGTTGGCATTATAACCACCGCATAAACCACGGTCGCTGGTAACAAGGATAACAAGCACTTTGTTTACAGG
>JAACZX010000648.1 GCA_009996555.1 Chitinophagaceae bacterium
TGGCCGTGCAGGTATTGAAATATGGCACCTGCGTGCTGCTTTTGAATACAACTTTGTTGGCAAAACAAACAACATCAACAATAATTACTTCGGTATTAAACTGGGTATTGTATTAGGTGGTGGTTTGTTTGATGAATACAAAGGAGAATACTAAGCTATGTCTGATGTAGGATTTAATCAATTCACACATTACTGAGAATTTGGGATTTGGATTTTGGATTTTTAACTCCTGGATTTTTTGACTCTTGTGTCTTGTGCCTTCCCTCCTGTACTTTTGTATCTATGTCTTCAACTGTAACCATCCGCAACATACAGCCAGCAGATAATACCCAACTTGCTGTGATCATCCGTAATTCATTAGCTGAGTTTGGAGCCAATAAACCCGGCACTGTTTTCTTTGACCCAACAACAGATGCATTGTTTGAATTGTTTCAAACAAGTGGCAGTGTTTATTTTATTGCTGAAGAAGATGAAAAGATTCTTGGTGGCGGCGGTATTTTTCCAACCGAAGGTTTACCTGCTAAAACTTGTGAGTTAGTAAAAATGTACCTGCATAAAGATGCACGGGGTAAAGGCTTAGGCAAACGCATGATTGAAGAATGTTTGCACTGGGCCAAAGCTAACGGCTACGAACAGGTGTACCTCGAAACTATGCCCGAATTAAAACAGGCATTAAAAGTTTACGAGTTATTTGGTTTTGAATACTTAGATGGACCCTTGGGCAACAGCGGCCATTTTGGATGCGACCGATGGATGTTGAAGAAGTTGTAAGAATGATTTTACATTCAATATATGGAAAGAGGATGCAATTGCATCCTCTTTTTATGTACAGGATACTTCTCTTCTTATTTCTTCTTTCGGCTGCCTGTAATCAAAGTACTGAACAAAAAGAAATACATGTTGTTCCTGTTTCTGATAAAAAACAAAAAGCAAAACAGAAAGACTATCCTTCGGTTCGGTCATCTGCAAAGCTTTTCAAACAGAAACATATTACCTCTGATAGTTTTGAAATAATGTTCAGTCGGTTTATTGTTGATTCAATAACCCCTTACTGGTATGGCACGAAATGGAATTTTTATGGTGCTACAGAAGAACCGAATAAAGGCACAATTGCCTGCGGCTATTTTGTAACAACAGTATTAAGAGATGCCGGGCTAAACATCAATCGTATAAAACTGGCGCAGGTTGCCAGTGAAGAGATGATCAAAACAGTTTGCATCCGTAAAAGCATTAAACGTTACAGTAATACTCCGATGCAGACATTTATAAACGAGTTGCTTCAACTCGAAAATGGATTGTATGTTGTTGGCCTAGATTTTCACACAGGGTTTATTTATTGCAATAATAAAGAACTATATTTTATACATGCATCTTATCAAACACCACAAATGGTCATAAAACAAAATGCAATGGAATCTTCTATCATTGCTTCATCAAAATATAAAGTGATTGGGAAAGTAAACCTTCGGTTGTAACTATTGCTTAATCCTCATCTTACTCGTCAGACATGGGCGTCAAACGATCATCATTCCATCACCAACATCACCTCATACACCCCGCTAAATAAATACACCGCTCCGCTTTTTACATCAACCGCCTTATGCCGTTTACGCAGCTTTTCTTTCTTTTGAAAAACACGACCATCCTTTGTTTTGAAAAGTTGATTCAACTGCAACTCTTCCACCAGCACTTCGCCATTCTTCCGCACATCATAGTTACGCAGCACCCGCATCAAATGTTCTTCACCACAACTTGTGGCCGATGGATTCTGTAATGATTTCATCAAAGCCTTTTCGATATCAGGTGGGAAGATTTTCTTCAATAAAAACTGTGCAAGAATTTTTCCGTATTCATGCTTCCATTCTTTACCATGTGCAGCAATACGGTGTCCGTAAAATTCAAATGCCAGCAGGTGTGCTATTTCGTGCAGCAGCGTTACAAGAAACGCATACTTGTTAAGGTTACCATTTACACTGATGCGGTGATTCTTTTGATTGATCGCATGGCGGTAATCGCCAAGTATGCTGTTTCGCTCCCTTGTAATGGTTAAATGTATTTTGTATTGGTGCAGGTATTCCAACACAGGTTCCAGTGAACCATCTGGCACATACGCTGCCAATGCATGTAAGGGAACTTCCTTTTTACTCATTTACCTTTTTTCTGTTTCAGCAGGCGGAAAATGCTCCGCACTTCAAGAAAGGAATACACAAAATATAAACCCATGGAAATATACACAGCCGGACGGCTAAGCTTATCTGCTGTAGATGCATAAATAAGAACAGCAGCAGCTACCACCACCATTTTGATCATGAGCGATGCATACACGCCACGAAGAAACACCTGCGCATTATTATTGGAAAAACCTTTAAGATGAAACAGTAATGAAATGATGGTTACAAGAAATACCAGCAGGTTGCCGGCCATCAGCACATTAAACGCAATATTGTTTGCTGCCAGCCAGCTTTTCGTTAACAGACTGATGCAGCTTACTGCTACAAATAAACCAAGGATAGGAATGAACAACTTACCTGTTTGTGGATTCATTTTTTCTTCGATGTGTCTTTAACCACCTTCACCAGCAATCCAACGATCACCAGCAACGGCAACACAAATGCAAATAAATGAAAATTCAGGTTCAGCCAGTCATCTGTTTTCATTCCAAGAAAAACAGCAATGCCCACAGCTACCAGCAGCTGAATGGCCAAACCTGAATACTCCAGCAAATAAGCCGTAGTACTTTTATACTTTTTGGGATCTTTCTTATTGGTCGTTGGCTGCGGCATTCAGTTGTTCTTTGCCAAGCTCAACCACATTTGCAAGCGGTGCATTTGATACAGCAGCAGCGCCCATGTGGCATTCGCCATTGAACGATGCAGTGGCATCAACCTGCAGCTGGCCTGCATAAATATTACCATTTATCTGGCAATTGCCTTTGAGGTATAACAGTTCAGTTACTTTAATGGTACCGGTAATTTGCCCCAGCACATCGGCCTGCTGTGCAACAACATCACCATAAATTTTTCCGGAAGGACCCACAAGTACTTTGGAAGAAGTGGTAAGGTTACCGTTCAAAACGCCATCCACCCGAATGTCGCCTTTGCTTTCAATATTTCCTTTGATTTCTGTTCCTGAGGCCACAATGGTAGCCATGCCTGTAGAGGATTCTTTTTCCTGGGAACTGGATTTACTGTTGAACATATGCAGTGGTTTTTATTGTGTCGAACGTTCTACTTCAGGCATTTTCAGCGTGTTTGTGTCCAACACCGTTGTTTTCACATCGCCGGAAAATACCTTTTTCAGGTTTTCAAGATACTGATCTTTGTACAACATTGACCGCTCCAGCGAATCAATTTTAGTTTTATAAAAGATCAGT
>JAACZX010000291.1 GCA_009996555.1 Chitinophagaceae bacterium
TTTGAAGATATTAACGGTGATGGAAAAATTGACGACAACGATATTACACTTATGTTCAACCGTACAACTACGATTGTAGGCATGGGTATTACATTGGGAGTAACATATAAAGAATTTAGATTACAGACAAACATTAACCTGCGTGTTGGTGGTAAGCTGATGTTTGATAGTGAAGCAAGAAAGCAGGCTACAACAACACAGAACGTTCCGGCTTTCTGGGCCGATTCGTGGAGCCCTGAAAACCCCAATGCAAAATATCCAAGAGCTGATGCTCCGCTTGCAAGAGAAAACTCTACTTTCTGGTCTGTAGATGGTACAATGTGCCGCATTAACAACGCTGTGTTGTCTTATTCTTTACCTAAGCGGCTTGTAAGCAAATACAAATTACCCGAAATGCGTGCTATGTTAACCGGTACTAATTTATGGACCATCATCAATCCATATAAGTACAAAGATCCTTATACCGGAAACTTTGCGAATTATCCAATTCTCAGAACCATTTCTGTGGGTGTTAACGTAAGCTTATAATAACAAAAAACAACAAATCATGTTATTCACGAAATATAAAAAAACAGCAAAGGCTTTACTACTCGGTATTGGAGTATCGTCTTTAATTACTTCATGTAAAAGAGACTTTTTTGAAATACCGGATCCTAACGGATTGGATGATGCCATCATGTGGACCGATCCCGGAGCGATCAACCTGTTTTTGAACAGAACTTATCAACTGGTGATGCCGCAATGGCCAACATTGGGCGGTATTCACAATACTTCCGACGAAGTGAATAATGCCAATACAGCTTTCCTGTATGGAACGCTGGCAGAAAACTCTGTTACCGATATTGGTACAAGCACCAGTATTACTGCAAACCGCTATGCCGATATCAGACGTTGTAATGTAGCTATTGAAAGTATTAATAACAGCACTTCCTTATCTGCTGCAGATAAAAGCAATTTAAAAGGGCAGTTCTTCTTTCTGAGAGCGTATACATACTTTAAGCTTGTACGTTTGTACGGGGGGGTGCCGCTGGTATTGAAAGCACAAACAATCAATGATGATAACCTGCAGGTGCCAAGAGCAAAAACGAGTGAGTGTGTTGCGGCAATGGTTGCCGACCTGGATTCTGCCGCTTTATTATTGCCCAGAACATGGCCGGCTGCTGAGCGTGGACGTGTTACTTCGGCTGCTGCACGTGCAGTAAAAGGCAAAGTGTTGTTGTATTGGGCAAGCCCGCAGTTTAATCCAAATAACGATCAATCCCGTTGGGCGGCTGCATATACTGCAAATAAAGAGGCATATGATACTTGTGTGTCGCACGGTTACCAGTTATTATCAAACTATGCAAATATTTTCTTAACAGAAGATCATAATGAAGTGTTGCTTGTAAGAAAGTACACTGCTTCAAAAGATCTTGGACATAATATCGAAAATGTTACAAGGCCGTTCTCTGAATCAACAGGAGGCAGTGGTTCCAATCAACCTACCTGGAATCTTGTGCAGGCATATACAATGAAGAATGGATTGCCCATCAGCGATCTTTCATCAGAATACAACGCAACACAGTTTTGGCTAAACAGAGATCCACGTTTTGATGCAACGATTGCGTACAATGGTGTAACATGGCCGTTAAGCGGGAAAGCAACCCGTAAGCAATGGCATTACACCGGTGTGCTTGATGAAACAGCCGGAACAATTGTAACCGGGTTTTATTGCCGCCGCTTCTGTAACCCAACAGTGAGTGCAGCAAATGCAGTTTATAACTCAAACAGTGGCGGTGGTAACGGTATGGACTGGATTGAAATGCGTTTTGCAGAAGTAATTCTGAATCTTGCAGAATGTGCAAATGAAACAGGCAATCTTACTGAAGCAAAGAACATGGTGCGTTTAACAAGACAGCGTGCAGGTATTATTCAGGGTACAGCAGACTATGGACTGGATGTTGCTACAGATAAAGCTTCTATGCGTTCGTTGATCTTAAATGAGCGCCAGGTTGAATTTGCCCTAGAAGGTATGCGCAATTTCGATTTAAGAAGAACCAGAAACCTTCAGTTAATCACGGCAAGACTTGCATATAAAATAGCACCTAAGCCTCCATATTACGCAGGTACAGGTACTGTTGCAGGAAGAATTTACCTGGACAAACCAGATGCATTTGGAGTGAGGCCAAGAGATACAGCGAACCTGAATAATCTGTCGGTTTATACAGCTATGTTCAGTGTGCCGCCAACACTTACAAACCTTGAAGGTTCAAATACAATCAACCTTCCCGACAGGTATTATGCGTATCCGCTGCCGAACATCTTTATGCAAACACCGGCTATTCAGCAAACCATTGGCTGGGCAGGCGGAACATTTAACCCATTTGAATAAGCTTAATTAAATACTAGTTATGAAACTGAAATCATTTTTAATATACTTATCAACCGGGTTTATTTTAAGTGCCTGCGATAAAGGTGCTGCTCCAGTTGATGGAAATAATGCAACAGTAGAACTGAAAGGTGATGGCGTGAAGCAATTTATAACAGGTAATGTTTCGGTTAATCCGAAAGACAGTATCTTCTTTAACTATACCATTGCTTCATCAATAGACATGGGATATGTTAGTATTCAGAAAAACCCTGTTAATCAAACCGCTTTTGTTGTAAGAGATACGTTGAGTGCTGCACAGAAAAATTCATTTACAGCTACCAAAGCATTTCAGGCAGACAGTGTCAATGGTCCTGTTCTGTACCGGATTGTAGCACATACTTCAAGAGGAGTGTATATCGGTCATAAAGATGTTGTTGTTACAGTAAAACCTGATTTCGATTTTTGGTCTTACCGTATTCTTCAGGTTCCGGATTCGGTTAATAAAACCAATAAATGTTACTACTCAACAAAAGATGGTAAGATTTACAGTTATACTGATGGAGCGGCTAATTCAGCATCAATTGATTTTGGATACTATTGGGATACTACAGGACGTGGTACCACTGCAACCAATGACGACATAAAACACTCTTTCTATTCGTTAAGTGCAGCACAGCCGCAACTTGAGTTTTATAATATTACATCGTGGACCAAAAAAGTTACGCTGTTGAAGAAAATGCCAAGTTCTGTAAACTTTGTATCGCAGTTAACATCAGCCGGGGCCATTCAAACGCTTATTGGTGGTAACATGACATCCGGCACATCTTCGAAAGTTACTTTACTCAGCACATCGGGCGGCAGTAATGTCATCGGCTTTAAAACAGCTGAGGGTAAATTTGGAGCAATATCGATAAGGTATGTAAATGGAGATTCACCAAATAAGGAAACCTCTATTGAAATTGATGTAAAAGTGCAGAGATAGTTTTTGTATAACACGATAATTGAAAAGAGAAAGTGT
>JAACZX010000649.1 GCA_009996555.1 Chitinophagaceae bacterium
AAATAAAAACATTCGGCCCGGTTATTCCTGCATACGGCGTGTGGGCAAGACATGTAAAAGGATTAAAGCTCATCAACCTTACATTCAAATTAAAGAACAACGATCTGCGTCCGGCTTTTATTTGTGAAGATGGCAAAGACATACAGGTGAAAGGCTGGAATATTCCTGCAACCAACGGTAGTGAATCGGTTATACGTCTTAACAATACGGATGCTGCTGTAGTAACCGGTAATACAATAAAAGGCGAAGTGGCTGAATTTGTAAAAGTGGAGAATGGCAGCAGCAATATCGTTATCAGAAAAAACAAATTATCCCGTTCAAAGAAAAAAACAGGACTATAAAACTTCGCCGTTGCATGAAAAAAAGAACATTATTTATTTGTGGGGTCATTGGTTTTTGTGTTGCATCCGCACAACAGGTAACGCCGTTGTGGAAAGAGTTTGCCGAAGCAAAAAAAAATGGAGCAACAGCAACGCTTCCAGATTTTTCTTATGCAGGTTATCATTTTTCAGAGAAAGAAATTCCTGATCAATCGAAAAGAAAAAAGTTCAGCGTAACAGATTTTGGTGCAGTGCCCAATGATGCTGCTTTTGATGACGAGGCCATTCAGAAAGCAATTGATGCAGCAGAGAAACATCCGGGAGGAGCTGTTGTTTATTTTCCTGCAGGCAAATACCTGATTGCGCCAGACAATGATTCGTTAAAGCAGATACGTATTTCAAAAAGCAATATTGTATTAAAAGGAAGTGGCTCCGGAGCCGGGGGCACAGAAATTTTCCAGGCAAACATGCGGCTGAACGGGCGACAGTTTTTATTCATGCCATCTTCCAATAAAACACAAAAGATCACCACTGTTACAAAAAATGCGGTAAGGGAAAGTTTTTGGCTTGAGGTAGCAGATGCATCTGCATTAAAAGAAGGACAGGATATTGTTCTGCGTCACAGAAGCGAAGAATTTACAAAGCTTTATTTTTCGCCACTTGCATTAAAACCTGAATGGACACGTTTGTTTGGCGACAAAGGCGGCATGCAGGTACAGGAAATACATACCATCGAAAAAATTGAAGGCAACCGTATTAAACTGAGGAACCCGTTGCACATAGATGTGGTGCTTGTAAAATCTGCATCATTTGATATTTATAATTTCATTTCAATTGAGGAATGTGGAATAGAAGATATCCGTTTCTCCAGCAACTGGAAAAGTTATCCCGAAGAATTTGTGCATCACAAAAATGGTATTCATGATTATGCATACGAAGCAGTGGGCATGGAGTACATAAAAAACAGCTGGATACGTAATTGTGTGTTCAGTGATTGGAATGAAGCCATAATGATCAGGGCCGGATACCAGGTGAGTATTTTGAATGTTGATTTTGTTGGAAAGAAAGGACACACTTCTGTACATGCACGTACAGGTTACGGAGTGCTGATAAAAAAATGTCATTTCAATAATGCACAGCATCACGGGGCAGGTACGGGTTACAGTGCAGCAGGAACAGTTATTACACAATGTACATTAGGTACTGATCAGAATTTCGATATTCATTCCGGTCAGCCGTATGCCACACTGTTTGATGATATTGACGGAGGGGTGTTTTATAATCTCGGCGGGCCTGAGCCGGGTCATCCGCATCATGGCAAACAACTTGTGCTCTGGAATTTTTATCATAAATCAGCAAAAGACCAGCATTACAATTTCTGGGATATGACACGCAGAAGAAACTATACCATTGCACAGCCATTACTTGTGGGATTTCAGTCGAACAACAAAGTGAATTTTGAAAACGTTGGTATCAATGAGTCGCAGAGAAAAGCTGTTTATCCAAAATCTTTGTTTGAAGCTCAACTGCAACTGCGGTTGCAGAAAAATAAACAGTAAACTATCTGAAAATGAGGTTTTTTCTAATTGTATTTATTGCCATTGTTTCCACCTCTTCTCTGCAGGCTCAGGGCATGGAGGATATGTGGGATAAAAATACATCCGGCAATGAACATCCCAATCTGCAATGGTTTAAAGATGCAAAATTTGGGCTGTTTATACACTGGGGTTTGTATTCACAACTGGCCGGCACATGGAAGGGTAAAAACTATTACGGCAGTGGTGAATGGATTATGAACCAGGCAAAAATTCCTGTGAAAGAATATGAGCAGGTAGCACAAAATTTCAATCCTGTTCATTTCGATGCAGAGCAATGGGCGCAGCTGGCAAAAGATGCGGGTGTAAAATATATTGTGATCACAGCCAAGCATCATGATGGCTTTGCTATGTATGATTCAAAAGCAAGTGATTTTAATATTGTGAAATCATCTGCGTATAAAAAAGATCCATTAAAAGCGCTTTCTGTTGCCGCCGCAAAGCGAAATATTCAGTTTGGATTTTATTATTCCCAGTTTCAGGATTGGCATGATCCCAATGGCGGTAAAAACACATGGGATTATGTTGAAGCAAAAAAAGATTATCAGAAATATTACAAAGAGAAAGCTGTTCCGCAATTAAAAGAGTTGTTGACGGGATATGGACCACTTGGAATTGTTTGGTTTGATACACCCGGTGGAATGACAAAGGAACAAACACAGGATTTTGTGAATGAGCTGCGTCTGCTGCAGCCAAAGAGTTTGTTCAGCAGCCGGGTGGGACAAGGATTAGGTGATTATAAAGATTTTGGTGATTCAGAAGTGCCGTCAGTTCCAATTAAAGGAGCATGGGAATCGATCTATACGCACAATGATTCATGGGGTTACATTGAACATGATATGAATTTTAAATCATCTGCGGAGATCATTCGCTTGCTTGCGAACGTTGCTTCTAAAGGCGGTAATCTTATGTTGAATGTGGGCCCTGATGGTAAGGGAAATATTCCTCATTATTCAGTTAAGTACCTGCAGCAAACAGGTAAATGGCTGGCAGCAAATGGTGAAAGTATTTACGGAACAACGTTTGGTTTTATTCCTGCCCAACCTTGGGGTGTTACCACTTCAAAACCTGGGAAATTATACCTGCATGTTCTTAACACGCCTGCAAATGGAAAACTGCTGGTGCCGGGTTTCAGCAATAAAGTAAATAAAGTTTACACATTGCTGTCAAAAAAGGCACAGTCGTTTACACAAAAGGGGAGCGATCTGCTGATCAATCTTCAATCGGCTGCTGTGCAGGATGTAAATACCGTAGTTGTTATTGAATATAGTGGTAAACAACCAGTGTATAACAGTAGTGCACCTGTGACTGTTTCATCGCAGTATGCTTCAAACAGCGTAGATGCAGTGTTTGGAAAAACAACGGGCAATGCAAAAGAAAGAAGTCTTACATACAGTCATTATTACGGCGATTGGAAACATACAAGCTGTATAACCGGAATG
>JAACZX010000650.1 GCA_009996555.1 Chitinophagaceae bacterium
TAATCATTGCCTTGTTGAATACCTGTTTCCTGATCTGCTCTTCACTTAATTCATTAATGAGTGTACAGCCAATACCTTCTCTGTAGATCGCTTTCTTTTTTGCAAAGCCCCATACGGAAGCGGTTACAGATTGATCAGCTTCGTTAACAGTATAACTGCATAATGAAAAAGGAAATTCGCTGAGATCTTCTTTTACCACAACAGCTGCGGTACGATTTTGCAGGTAAATACCTGATGCAAGATTTTTTGCAAAGTAACCGCTGATGATGGGGAATGCTTTTTCTGCATACCATATTGCTGCAAACAGCAGAAGTAAAAGAAAAACGAAAGCTGATCTTACAATGAGTTTACGTGGTTTCATGAATATGCGTTTAAAGCGTAATAGATCCATTGAAGCGGTAAATGCCTGTACATCTTTGCAGCTATGTTAATGTGATCATTTTTCTTTCAAAACGGCCATCATCATAAAAATCAAACACAGCATAAGCCGGTTCAAACTCCTGGAAAGCGCCTTTCCACCAGTTACCTGATACAGCACCGTTGCAGTAGTACTTTACAGCAAGATAATCCAGCTCATCCTGCAAATGAATATGACCGCTTAAACACACTTTAATATTTGTATTGTTCAAGAATAATTTCTTCAACGCAAAAAAATCGGTGTGCATGAGGTTACGCTGAATCTTCAGGTCGCCGTTTGGTTCTGTTTTATTAAAAAACAAACCTGCACAGATCGACAGGATAGGAATATGCGATACAATACAAATGAACTTATCTTTTGCACGGGTTAGCTCCTGTTGCAGCCAATCCAGTTGTTCGGGATCAATATAGGCAATATAACCACCGGCAGGGTTTAACTGTGTACTGTCAAGCACAATGAAATGCCATTTGTTTTTTGTGAAACTGTAATAGCGTTTCGGCAATGCCAATGTTTCAACAGCCCATTGTTTGCCGTATAATTTATCAGCCTCTGGCCGGTCATTTTTAAGAAACCAGCCCCACACATCATGATTGCCGATGCAATGATATACAGGCAGACTGTTTTCCTTTTTTAAAATGGAATGATAAAGATCCCATTGCGTTTTTGTTTTTTGTTTATCGGCATCAAGCGAGTCCATAATGGAATCGCCGCCATTGATAATAAAATCGACTTTTGTCTTTAATGATTGTACATGATGAAAAGCTTTCGCCATACCTGCTTCTGCAACAGCGTCGGGCTTTACATGAATATCGGTAAGAAAAGCAAAACGTATTCTGCCGTTTTTACCTGCTGCTTCACTTACACCGGGCAATAAGCTGCTGCCAACAAGCGCAGCTGATGTTTGTAAAAAATCGATTCTTTTCATGAGTGAGTTGACAGGAAGGTTTGCTGCATCGTATCAACAATAAAAAATACAACAAAAAAATCAGAGAGATTGCCGACCTGCAAAACTTCCGTTGCCTGAAAGAAAATGAATGGCTTTTGTAATATTCCGCTCAACGCTCCCGGTAGTTTTTAAATTACTGATGTAGCGGATGATCTCCTGCCGGCGTGATGCGGGCAGCTGATTGAAATTTTCGTTTGCAGTTTTGTTTTTTGCCAATGCCTTTGCAAGGCCGGGGTGTATTGGTAACTTTCGTTCGGCTGGGTCAAACTCAATACTGATGGTAACAGTTTCGCCAATACGTTTTGGCGATTCCTTCAGCATAAGTGTATTGATGTACAAACGCCAATGACCGGCATATTTTACCAGGGTTTGTTTATAAGGATTTTTATTGATGATGCCTTTAATTGGAATGGGGCCTTTTTCTTTCCCGGCTTTTTTCAGTACAGCTGCGAGTATTTTTTCCGGAACGAAGACGAATGGATTGATGCCGATGATCTCAATAACTGCTTTGAAGGTTGGCACAAAATTTCAGATTGATTTCTACAGGAAGTTACTTTAAATTTCCTGACTTTTTTGAAAGGAGGTTGGGTTGATGAAATTATTTCAATATAGTAATAACAGGAAATAGCAAATGCTTTGTTTCTGCAGAACGCCCTTGTTTTTCTTCTTTCTTATCTTCCTGTTGTAAGCCTTTTACAACGGTTACTTTTCCAGCGACCTTTACTTTTTTGCCATGCAGCGCCTTGATCTTATCGTAACTGATGTGCACAACATAGCCTTCCATATACAGTCCTTCTTTTGTGGCTTGCTGAATGTCTACCACTGTTGTAAAGGAAACAGACTTTGACCTGTCTTTGAAATTATCCGGTTTACCTTTTATGTACTGAGCAAAGCTCATGTGTGTACATAAAAGGAACAGGAGTGGAAGTAACTTTTTCATGGTACACAATTTTAGCCCGGGTATTCTTCACCTGCAAGTGTTATGAACAGAGTGCTTAAACGGGTATTGGACTGTGTAAGGTAAAGCAATTATTCAGCTGCCGGAATCAATTGACATCATTTAACAAGTTGTTTAATGATGCGAAATTGTTTTAGTGTTTTTGTAACGATTGCAGGTGTGGTATTTGTTACTGATAGAAAAACCTTCATCTATGCAATCAAAACTCTACACACTTTCTCTTTTTGCTTTTCTTTTTTTTACACTCAGTTCCTGCCGTAAATGGCTGCCTGAAAACCGTATTGAAGGAAGCTGGCAATTAACCGAACTGCAAAAACGCAGGGCTTTTAACAACGAAAATGTTGCTACTGAATACCGCAGCGGAACGTTTACATTTTTCGAGGATCGTACTGCACGCTATACCGATGGTAATGGAACGATGCAGGGCAGTTGGGAGATCCGCAGCGTGAGCCATACCTATACAGACAGCGATGGCAACAGAAAATCGGAAACAAAGAATATTCTCTGGATCAAGCTGTATGATTTTTCCAGCAACCGGGTGATCGATTGGTATTTTGACCGGTTTGATTTTCGTAATTCGGGCCAGCGTTTATTTGCGTTTATGGATGGCAGCGGGTACGATTACAGGTATTGTTTCAGTAAGCGGTAGATGATTTTTGTTTTACTGTTTGCTGTGTTCACCAGTGAACGCAGCAAACTAAAATTCATCTCACCATTTCAAACCTGTCAAACTCCTGCAACGCCCCGTCGCTGGTTATAACAGCAGTTACTTTACTTTTTGGTGAGCCCATCCAGCACCATTCAATAAAATCAGCAAGCTGGTCTTCGGTGCCGGTGGCAACAATGGCTACATCGCCCTCGTCTGTATTACGAACAGTTCCGGTGAGTTGTAACTCCACAGCTTTGTCTAATGTGTATTTGCGGAACCACACACCCTGCACTTTACCTCTAACGGTTATGGCTATCGTTTTCCGCATCAGGTAATATCGGCTACAGTTTTGTTCTCAAGGATCTTGAGATTGGCATCTCGTAC
>JAACZX010000651.1 GCA_009996555.1 Chitinophagaceae bacterium
AATGGCACCACTTACATAGTAGATGTGGACCGTGGAATAGACAGGAATACCGAAGTGGATTTTGATGAGTATGGCTTTTTCAAAAAGGGTGATACGGTAACGCTCAAGTTCAGCAATATTGATAAAGCTACATTTGATTTCTGGCGAACAGTAGAGTTCAGTTACCAGAGTATTGGTAACCCTTTTTCATCACCCACCAAAATACTGGGTAACATCAGTAATGGTGCACTTGGTTATTTTGGCGGTTACGGCAACCAGTTTTCTACGGTTATTATTCCCCGTTAATTATCCACAGAGCAGGTGTATGTAATCACGGTTACATTTTCATTGCTCAGATAGGGTTAAATTTGTCGACTAAAATTTTTTGAAGACGATTATGGAAGCAGCAGAAAAAGTACATTGTTTAATCATCGGCTCAGGTCCGGCAGGTTATACCGCCGCTATTTATGCATCAAGAGCCAACCTGAAACCTGTATTGTATCAAGGAATTCAACCAGGCGGACAGTTAACCATTACAACAGAGGTTGAAAATTATCCGGGCTATCCGGATGGTGTTCAAGGTCCTGAAATGATGGTGGATTTTGAAAAGCAGGCAGCCCGTATGGGTGCTGATATCCGTTACGGACTTGCAACAAAGGTTGATTTCAGTTCAACACCACATAAAGTATGGATCGATGATGAAAAACTCATTGAAGCAGATAGTGTGATCATCAGCACCGGTGCCAGTGCAAAATGGCTGGGGCTGGAAAGTGAACAACGTTTAAACGGTTACGGTGTTAGTGCTTGTGCTGTGTGCGATGGTTTTTTCTTTCGTGGTAAGGAAGTAGCCATTGTTGGTGCAGGCGATACTGCAGCTGAAGAGGCATTGTACCTGAGCAAGCTTTGCTCAAAAGTTCACATGCTTATTCGTAAAGATGCCATGCGTGCAAGCAAGGTTATGCAGGACCGTGTGTTGAAAACAGCAAATATTGAAATACACTGGAATACCGAAACACTCGAAATACTGGGTGAAAACAAAGTAGATGGTATGAAAGTGAAAAATAACAAAACAGGCGAGGAGTCGGTAATTCCGGTGCAGGGCTTTTTTGTGGCAATTGGCCACCAGCCAAACTCTGATATTTTTAAAGGATTTGTTGACATGGATGAAGCCGGTTACATCTTAACAGTTCCCGGTACATCTAAAACAAATGTTACGGGTGTGTTTGCCGCCGGTGATGTACAGGATAAACATTACCGCCAGGCTGTTACAGCTGCGGGAAGCGGTTGTATGGCAGCGTTAGATGCAGAACGTTATCTTTCTGCAGCCGGTATTGTGTAAGATGTTGGAATAAAATTAAAAACCAGTCCTGCTTATATCCAGCAGGACTTTTTTATTTTCGGTACATGATAGCTGTTCATTTAAAAGAATTAACGTTTCACGCACATCATGGTTTGTATGCAGGCGAAGAAAAAACAGGAGGTTTGTTTGAAGTAAACCTTACAGTGTGGTACAAACCTGAAGGGCCGGTAACAAACATTGATCAAACAATTAATTATGTTGAGCTGTTTGAAATTGTAAAGCAGCGCATGATGCAGCGCAGCGGTCTCCTTGAAATGGTTGCGCAGGATATTTGTGATATTATTCAGCAACGTTTTTCCGTTATTACGGAAATAAAGCTCGATATTGATAAATGTTCACCACCCATTGAAAATTTCCAGGGTAAAACCGGAATAACCTTGCATAAAACATTTAACCGCAACGCATGAAGAAAACGATCATTGTTTATTGTTTTACTTTTCTTTTTTTCAGTTTCGCTTTGGCACAGCCGGTTGATGAACTGGTAAAGCAGGGCGATCTGCTGGAAAAACAATTAAAAGAAGAAGAAGCTTACCAGAAGTTTAAAGAAGCAGTGAAACATGATCCTGTGCATTTGCATGCGCTGGTACGTTGCAGTGAGCTGGCCAGCAGAATTGGCCGCAGGCAAGCCACCAAGGAAAAACAAATGGACTTTTACCAGGCTGCAAAGATCTATGCAGAACGTGCATTAAAAGTAAACCCGAAAGACAGTGAAGCAAATGTGGTAATGTCGTTGGCTTATGCACGTATGTCGTTATTAAAAAGCGGAAAAGAGAAAGTGGAACATGTGCGTGAAATAAAAAACTATGCAGACAGGGCACTGTTGAACAACCCAAATAATTTTAAAGCCTTGTTTGTGATTGCCCGCTGGCATTATGAAGTAAGCAATCTTGGTGGTGTTGAACGTGCTGCTGTAAAAGTATTTTATGGTGGCTTGCAAAAAAACTCACTCGATTCTGCAGTTTATTATTATGAAAAAGTAAAGTTACTCAGTCCTGCTTTTATATTGAATTACCTGGAACTTGCAAAAGCATACAACAGGGCAGGGAAGAGAGAAAAAGCTGTTGGGTTACTGAATCATTTGCTGCGGATGCCCAACACTGCTGCTGACGATGATACCATTAAAACTGAAGCCCGCCAGTTACTCAAAAGCTGGAAAGCATAGCCTTTCAGGATTTATAGATAGTTTTGCAGCTTAACTACAGCATTTGAGCGACGGAATTTTTTTATTTACGCCACCATTTACACAGTTGAATACGCCCTACCCAGCTACAGCGTATCTCAAAGGATTTCTTAATACAAAAAACATTCCTTCCTTCCAGGCCGATCTTGGTATTGAAGTAACACTGCGGTTGTTTTCAAAAGCAGGATTAACGCAATTGTTTGCATCGGTTGAACCGGAAAAAATTATTTCGGAAAATGCACAGCGCATTTTGTTGCTGCAGGATGAATATATCAGCAGCATTGATGAAGTGGTTTCTTTTCTGCAGGGAAAGAACCCAACGCTGGCACACCACATTGCTTCACGTAATTTTTTACCGGAAGCAGGAAGGTTTGCTGAGCTTACCGATTTTCACTGGGCTTTTGGAGCAATGGGTTTGCAGGATAAAGCCAAACATATTGCCACGCTTTATCTTGAAGACCTGTCAGACCTTATTAAAGAATACATTGATGATCATTTTGGATTCAGCAGGTATGCAGAACGGTTGGGACGAAGCGCCAACAGCTTTGATGAACTGTATGAAGAATTGCAGAAGCCCCTCACACTTGTAGATAACTTGCTGCTGGAGTTATTGCAAAAACATATTGAAGCAACACAGCCAAAGCTTGTTGCCATATCTGTTCCTTTTCCGGGTAATTTGTTTGCTGCATTCCGCAGTGCACAGTGGATCAGGCAACATTACCCATCGCTGCCTGTTACAATGGGTGGAGGTTTTCCCAATACAGAACTGCGTTCATTAAAAGATAAACGTGTGTTTGAGTTTTTCAATTTCATTACACTCGATGATGGCGAAGCAC
>JAACZX010000292.1 GCA_009996555.1 Chitinophagaceae bacterium
TTTGTCAATCGTCCACGTGAAGCTGCGCCACATACCCTCAGCAATATTGAAGCAACAGGAGCGTATACCATCAATCTCATTCCGGCAAACCTTATTGAACAGGCGCATCAAACCAGTGCAAAATATGCAGATGGCGAAAGCGAATTCAAGGCAGTTGGTTTAACTGAAGAATTCACAGCGTACTGTAAAGCACCGTTTGTGTTTGAAAGCCCTGTGAAGTATGCAATGGAGCTGAAGGAAATTATTCCCATCAACTTCAACAATACGTTTTTTGTAATTGGTGCGGTAACGGGTGTGTTTGCAGATGAACAGATTTTATCTGCCGATGGTTTTCTTGATCTGGAGAAAGCCAACATTGTTACGTCGTTAGGTATTGATGGCTATTATACAACAGAGCGACTTGCCCGTTTCAGTTATGCAAAACCGTACAAAGAACTCAGCCGTGTCGATTAAAGCTTTCTTTATTTTTGATGTATGCAGAAAAAGAAATTGGTTGTATTAACCGGTGCAGGCATCAGTGCCGAAAGTGGTTTGCGAACCTTTCGTGACAGTGATGGTTTGTGGGAAGGTTATCAGATCGAAGATGTAGCTACACCACGGGCATGGCGAAAGAATCCGCAACTCGTTCTCGATTTTTATAATTACAGAAGGAGAGATGTGCTACAGGCGCAACCGAATGCAGCACATGTTGGTTTAGCCGAACTGGAAAATGATTTTGATGTAACCATCATCACCCAAAATATTGATGACCTGCACGAGCGTGGCGGCTCCACCAATGTATTGCATCTGCATGGTGAGATTTTAAAAATGCGGAGCGAACGTGATGAAGAATTGATTTATGATATTAAGGGCGATATCAACTTAGGCGATAAAGCCGAAGATGGGGCACAGCTTCGTCCGCATATTGTTTGGTTCGAAGAAGCCGTACCAATGATTGAAGTAGCTGTACCCATTGTACATAGTGCTGATTTTTTTGCAGTAGTTGGTACATCGTTGGTTGTGTATCCTGCAGCCGGATTAATAACTGTTGCAGCTGATGCCATTCCCAAATTCATCGTTGATAAAAAGATTCCATATACCTCATCCGTGTACAATGTAACCGCCATTGAAAAACCGGCAACAGAAGGAGTGAAGGAGTTGAGAAAATACCTGCTTAATTATCTCTAACAAAAAAGGCAACCTTTCACAGTTGCCTTTTCGGAATGATCTGTTTTTACTATGAACTGATCGCATCAATTGATTTCTTTTCACCTACGATCCACACTACATCGCCTTCTTCAAATACAAATGTCGATTCAGGATTGAGAATACGTTCACCATTTCGTTCGATACCTACCACAAGCCCCTTTGTTGCATTGCGTATGTTTGAATTGCGGATAGTTTGATGCAGAAAAACAGAATCATTTTCAATCGTGAATTTGTCGAGCTGCATTTCAATTTCTTCCTGGCTTTCGAGCAGTTTTTTATCTGGCCGTAAAATGGCATTGAGTTTCTTTTCCTGCGCATCCGTGCAAATGAAATACACTTTGTCGCCAGGAAATATCCGTTCCCAACGTTGTGGTGATGCAATGGTGATCTGTCCACGTTTGATCATGGCTACATTTACGCCAATTGTTTCACGCCATCTTAATTCTTCCAGTGTTTTACCAAGTATAGATGCTGTTTCCGGTTCAATTACATAAGTGGTCATGTGTGCATCCCACGGTGCCATCGCTGTATTTCGTTTGCTCGCCTGTGCCTCCAGTAGTTTCAGTTCTTCCTGCAGTTCACGGTCATTCAGGTTGCGGATAAACCTGTTTTCAATCTTATCATATAACGACTGAATTTTCTTGCGCATAATTGTATAGATCATGATCATGATCACAGCGGCATACAATGCAATGGTAATAGAGAAAAAGCGGTTGAGCAGGAAGATAACAAATGACAATGCCAGCGCCAGTTTAATAAAACGCATAACCAGGATAGGTCCACGGTATTTTTGTTGTGCATGAATGCGTATAAATGATTCGTTCTGCTCATTGCGAACAATGAGTCCCCACAGGAAAGGCGCCATTATCAGCAATGTAATGCCTGCGGCAGTAATACCACCAAAAGCATAATTGGTATTGGCAGCAATCCATGGTGGCAGGTAGGTGGCGGATGTGTAAATGATAGCACCGTTGATAACACTGAAGAGAATAACGTTAATGATAAATGAACGAAGCAACACCTGCCAGTCGCTCACACTGGTGATGGTGTGTGCTTCAGAGCTATATCGCATCAGTGATGCACGCCAGCGTTCAGGCAATTTCCTGTCAATAAAATTGTAGAACGGTGTACTTGCCTTGATGAGGTATGGTGTTGTAAACGTTGTAATTGCTGATACTGCAATGATGGTTGGGTAGAGGAAATCACTTGTTACTTTTAAACTTGTACCCAATGCTGCAATGATGAAAGAAAATTCCCCGATTTGTGCAAGACTCATACCTGTTTGTAATGATACTTTTAAACCATTACCGGAGATTAATGCACCAAGACCGGTTGTGAGAATTTTACCAACAATGCAAATAACCGTGATGAGCAGGATAGGAATGAGGTCATCAACAATTTGCGGAAGGTTCACCATCATACCAACAGATACAAAGAAGATGGCTCCAAACAAATCTTTAACCGGGTGAACAAGATGTTCAATTTTTTCTGCTTTGGTGGTTTCTGCAAGCAGCGAACCCATTACAAACGCTCCAAGTGCCGGAGAGAAACCAACTGCTGATGCAAGATAAACCATGAGCAAACACATGGCAATCGATACAACAAGCAGTGTTTCATCATTCATCAGGTTCTTTGCTTTTTTCAGCAATGTGGGAATGAAAAAAATGCCGGCTACAAACCACAGGATCATGAAGAAGATAAGTTTCAAAATTGAAAGCCCGGTATCAACACTCAGGAATGTATTGCTCATTGCAAATGTTGAAAGCAATACAAGCAATGCAATGGCAATAATATCTTCAACAATGAGGATGCCGAATACGAGCGAAGCAAATTTTTTCTTCTTTAAGCCTAATTCATCAACGGCTTTAATGATGATAGTGGTAGAAGAAACTGCAAGCGAAGCGCCAAGAAAAACACGGTCCATCACAGGCCAGCCCAATAGTTGCCCGGTGATGTAACCTAAAGCAAACATACCTATGGCCTCAATAGATGCAGCAACAGAGGAAGAGCCGCCCACCTGCACCAGTTTTTTAAAACTAAACTCCAAACCCAGGCTGAACAATAAAAAGATCACACCTATTTCGGCCCATACCTGCACATTGTGTACTTCTACAATAGATGGAAAAAAAGAAAAGTTTTTACTGATGAGAATGCCTGCAAGTA
>JAACZX010000469.1 GCA_009996555.1 Chitinophagaceae bacterium
TGTTGATCGATGGTTGCGAAGCACGTGGTGCAAGTGATGCAGGCATTTATGTGGGACAAAGCAGTCACATCATCGTTCGAAATTCAAAAGCAACAGAAAATGTAGCTGGTATTGAAATTGAAAATTCGTTGTATGCTGATGTGTATGATAACGAAGCGACCAATAACACCGGTGGTATTTTAATTTTCGATTTACCTGATCTTATTCAAAAGAAAGGAGGTTATGTGCGGGTATATCGCAACAATGTGCATCATAACAATCATATCAATTTTGCACCAAAGGGAAATATTGTTGGAAAGGTTCCGCAAGGAACCGGTGTAATGATCCTTGCTACGAATCATGTGGATGTGTTTGAGAACAAGATCGTCAACAATATTACGGCAAGCACAGCCATTGTGAGTTATTATATTACCGAAAACCCGATTAAGGACAGCAGCTATTATCCGTTTCCATCGCAGATCAATATTTACAACAACAGTTACGAACGTGAACGTGTAAGGGCAACAGGTAAAGGAAGGATGGGAAAGATGTACCGGTTTAAATTACGCTTTGGAAAAAATGTACCACATATTCAATACGATGGTATTGTTGATGTGAAAAATCCTGCTGAGATCTGCATTCGAAATAACAGTAATCAAAGCTTTGCTAATCTTGATGCTGAGAACAGATTTAAAAAAATCAGTCGTGATGCATCGAAACATGATTGTACATTAAGTGCTGTGCCAAAAGTTGAGTTGAAAAATTGATAATTTCACGCTGCGTCGCAGCGATTATATTTCGCAGCGTTCGCTGCGGGAAATAAATGCCATGAAAAAAATTACTGTTACAACTGTTATTTGTTTTTTTATTGTTCTGCTGCTTTCTGTTGGCAAAAAGACCGATCCCTATTTTCAGTTTCACGAAAACCTCAGCGAATACGGTTTTTTTCAAGGAGATCTGAAACAACTGCAGCCGTCTGCTGGTATTATTCCGTATGATTTGAACACGCCGTTGTTTAGTGATTATGCAGAGAAACTCAGATTCATAAAACTACCGGCGGGCAAAAAAGTCAGCTATAGCGCCAGCAATATATTTGATATGCCGTTGGGTACTGTACTCATCAAAAATTTTTATTTCTACAAAGATGTACGCAAACCGGAACTCGGTCGCCGCATTATTGAAACACGTTTGCTGGCGCACATGCAGGATGGCTGGCATACCTATCAATACATCTGGAACGATGAGCAGACCGAAGCAGTGTTTGAACCCATTGGCGATGTAACAACGGTTGAATACATTGATGCAGCAGGCAAGAAAATCAAATCAAAATATGTGGTGCCCAATCAGCCGCAATGTAAAGGATGCCACAGCCGCAGAGATACCATTGTGCCCATTGGTATTGCCGCCCGTCATCTCAATGGCGATTATGCTTATGCAAGTGGTACACAAAATCAACTGCAGTATTGGCAACAGCAGAACATGATCGATCTGCCATCAACAAACATTCCTGCCAATGCAATTTGGAACGATGAAAAAAGCGGTTCACTTAACGATCGTGCAAGAGCGTATCTCGATATCAATTGTGGGCATTGTCATAATCCAATGGGGCCGGCAAGTACATCAGGTTTGTTCCTGGATATTCATACATCAAACCCAACATCGTTAGGCATTTTAAAAACACCTGTTGCTGCCGGCAGAGGAAGTGGTGGACTGAAATATGCCATTGAGCCGGGTAAACCCAATCAATCATTTATGATCTATCGTATGAACAGTATAGATGTTGGAGTAGCCATGCCGGAACTTGGTCGCAACCGGATTCATAAAGAAGGCGTGGCGTTGATCAGTAAATGGATAAAGGAACTTGAAAAGAATTGAACCACGAAGACAGGAAGGCACAAAGCTTCACCAAGGTAAAAACAAGTATTCTCTTTGTGTTTCTTAATGAACTATGTGACTTAGTGGTTCTCAACTTGGCTGAAGTTGAGAGATAGTAAAATTAAGAAAGACAAAAAAGAATTGAAGACAGGAAGGCACAAAGATTCACTAGGTTAAAAGCAACTATTCTCTTTGTGTTTCTTAATGAACTTTGTGACTTAGTGGTTCTCAACTTCCGTGCTCATGTGGATTCTCTCCTGCATGCATTGGCCCAAATTCATTCGTATAAATTTTAAACAACAACATGAAATAACTGATGAGCAGCGGTCCGAAAATAAAACCCCAGAAACCAAACAGGCTTAAGCCAACAATTACACCCAGTACAGTTACCATTGGATGCACATCGCCTAAACGTTTCATCAATGTAATGCGTGCTAAATAATCAACATTACCTGTTACCAGTAAACTGTAAATGAGCAAACCAATTCCCTGCCCGGTATGTCCCTGCGAAAAAAGGAATACAACCAACGGTGCCCAGATAAGCGTAGTACCAACAATGGGAAAGAAGGCAAACACACCGGTAATAAAACCCCACAGTACCGGTTCTTTAATTCCGAAGATCCAGTAGCCGATCATAGCAAACACACCTTGTATAAAAGAAATAAGCGGAATGCCGATGGCGTTTGCACGTACCACACTGATGGTTTCTTTGCCAAGTATATCAATGTTTTTTTCGTGCAGAGGTAAAAAGTAATCGAACGAATCTTCCATAGCCTTACCATTGGTAAGCATAAAGAAATAAATGAACAGCATCATGGCCAGGTTCGATAAGATCATGGCGGTGCTGTTAAGAAAAGCCGGAAAGAAATTGGCAATGCGTTTCTGTAGTTCGGCAATATTGCTATCAGTAAACAATTCCTGTCCGGTCCATTCCTGAACTTTAGCAGAAACTGATTTTAAACCCATGATCAGTTGATCGGAATGACTGAATACTTCTGTGATCTTTGGTGATAACAAACTGATAATATAATACACCGGCAGCCCGATCATTACCAAAAATCCAAAGAGAAACAAGGTGGCGGTTGCATTTTTATTCCATTTGCGTGTAGTGGTAAGGTAGCGGTAGTTTTTTTTGCTTAAAATATATAGCGTTACTGCTCCCAAAAATCCCGGAAGAAAAATATACAACTCTTTAACAAGCAGGAAGCCTAATGCTACCAATATAATTAACAGAATAATTTGCCGTAAGCGGCTGCTGAATGATGCCATGTGTTGAAATTACAAAAGAGAAACTGTAACAGAAAAGAAGAATTATTCCTCCCACACTTTCAACCCTTCGCTGCAGTTGGCACAGATGTCGATGTTTTTACGGCTGGTCATTAGTTCACGGCGGAACTGTTTGTAGTTATCGTTCTGCCATACCTGTTTAAACGATTGCATTTTTAAATTACCCAGCTGGTGCATGGCGTCTTTATCAAAACAACAGGGCACTACCAAACCATCCCACGTAATGACATTGGCATGCCACAACTTCCAGCAGTGATTTTGCAATTTGTTCTTGGGTGAATAAGAACCATCGGCGTTCTTTTTATAGCGGCTGTATTTGTTGAGTGTTGGAATCAGTTGATTCGGATCTTTTTCATAATCGTACACCTGTGCAGTTTTAAACCACACATCATCAACCCCCACTTCTTTTGCTAATTGTTTTACATCTTCCAGTTGATGTTCATTTGGTTTTACAACGAGGAATTGAAACACTACAAACGGTTTCTTACTGTTGAGTTCTTTCTTCCACTTTACAATATTTTTTGCACCTGCAATTACTTTTTCTAAGTTGCCGCCTACACGATACTGTTGATACACATCCTGCGTTGTTCCATCAATGGAAATGATCAAACGGTCAAGGCCGCTTTCTACTGTTTGCTTTGCTTTTTCGTCCGTTAAGTAATGTGCGTTGGTAGAAGTGGCTGTGTATATTTTTTTCTGCGCAGCATATTTCACCATCGGCAGAAATTCCGGATTCAGAAATGGTTCACCCTGGAAATAGAAGATGAGATAAAGAAGATCTTTATGAATATCGTCGATCGTTTGTTCAAAAAAATTCTTCTGCAGCATACCCGTTGGCCTTGTAAATTCTCTTAATCCACTTGGACATTCAGGACAACGCAGATTACAACTTGTAGTTGGCTCAAACGAAATAGAAACAGGATAGCCCCATTGAATAGGTTTGTTGAGCAGCCTGCTCAGTTGATAACTGCTCCATACTTTCGTCATGTTCCATGCACGACGGGGAGTAATTTTTGAAAACAGGTTGAGTATATCGTTGCGGTGTAATTGCGGCATGAAGCATCAAAGATAACAGAGATTGAAAGAACTGCTCATCTGTTGAGAACTGTACCACGGAAATTTTCTTTTTTAATAAAACCAACATACCGGGAGTCTAATGCATTATGCCGGTTACCACCCAATACAAAAAAGCAATCTTTTGGCACAAGAAGAGGGCCAAAATTGTCAAGGGTCCATTTACTTTCTTTATTCATCCAGGCAAAAACTTCCACATTTGAAAAAGCGTCAGCTACGAGGTAATTTACTTTCTGTACTAGAATTCCTTTTTTTGTGAAAGCTTCTGCTTCTTTTGTAGTAAGATAGATTTCGAATTGGTCATGTACAATTTGATGAAGAAGCCCTTTTTCTTCAAGTTCTTCCCGGTTTGGTAAAGAAGAAACAAATTGTGCATTAACTATGTAATTGCAAAGAAGATTTCTATCGGAGTCAACATTGATTTTGTTTCGAAATAATACCCCATCTTTCATTTCAATAACATCTGATTCCTTAGCAACTAACCGAAAAATATGAAGTTCTCCTTTGGTAGAGAAACTTGTGCGAGGGTCGAAATAATCACTTTTGAAAACGATAAAATTGTTGGGACTTGGTTTTTTAAGTGTACTGCTAAAAACAATTGCTCCTCTTTTAATTGTCGGTTCGTTTGAAGGAGTAGGCAATGTGTACATCTGTAACATACCTGTTATTCTCGCAACAACCCATAAAACAATAATAAGAACCAGCGGAGCAACCCATAAGAGCCATTTGTTTTTCATCACTAAATTTTAATAAAAATAACAGCAAAAGCTTTTGCCGGTAAAAAAAGAATTCATAGTTTTACTTAGTTGCATAAACAACTATATGCCAAACAACCAATTTAAAAAAGGCGAGCTATACAGCTTCATGACGGGCAAAGCCAGCACGGCTATTGCACGGCGTTTGCAGAAGAATATGAAGCAGGGTAAGATTGAGATTACTGTTGAGCAGTGGAGTGTTCTTTACCATTTGTGGAAGAACGATGGGTTGAGTCAGCAGGAACTGTGCAATGCTACATTCAGGGACAAGCCCAGTATTACACGCCTGGTAGATAATCTTGAAAAACTGAAGCTGGTAAAGCGGGTGGCCAGTAAAAACGACCGCCGTATTAACCAGGTTTTTTTGACCGAGTATGGGCGTAAGCTGGAAGAAGAAACAATGGAGGTGGCAAATAATACGCTCAACGAAGCATTGATTGGTGTGCCATCGGATAAGATCGACATCTGTAAAGAAGTATTACAGATCGTGTATGATAATTTGAAGTAAAACCGGCAAGCCCCATCCGGCTTCCCCGGAGGGGAAGAGACCAATACACAATCCTTGCTATTCAAAGATGTTGAGAAATAGAAGAGTGATTGAAATGTGATGATGACAGAGCAAATGCTGATATGGTAGAGATGAAGTTGAAAATAATTATATAGCACCGCTCCTTCTCTACCGGAGAAGGAGGTGGAGGATGAGGTCGATTTTTAAACAATTAAATACTATTGATATGAGCGCCGCAACGATTGCAACAACATTAAAAGGTGGCGAATGGCTGATAAAGACCAGCTCGCCGCAGGAAACATTTATTCCTGAAAATTTTAACGAAGAACAGGTAATGGTGAAAGAGATGTGTGCAACATTTCTTGATACTGAAGTATTGCCCGTGGTACAACGCATCGACAAAATGGAAGAAGGACTGATGCCTGCTTTAATGGACAAAGCTGGTGAGCAAGGTTTACTTGGTACATCGGCTCCTGAAGAATATGGCGGACTGGGTAAGGATTTTATTACCGCTACATTGGTGAACGAAGGATTGGGTGGTGGCTATTCTTTTTCTGTAGCTGTGGCTGCACACACAGGTATCGGTACGTTGCCCATTCTTTATTTTGGAACACCGGAGCAAAAAGCAAAATACATTCCCAAGCTGGCAAGCGGCGAATGGAAAGGTGCGTATGGTTTAACAGAACCAAACAGTGGTAGTGATGCCTTGGGTGCAAAAACAACCGCCAAACTGAGTGATGATGGTAAGCATTACATTTTAAACGGACAGAAATGCTGGATCACCAATGGAGGTTTTGCCGATGTATATACTGTGTTTGCGAAAATTGATGGAAAAGATTTCACCGGCTTTATTGTTGAGCGTGGAATGGAAGGGTTTACAACCGGTTCCGAAGAGCACAAGATGGGCATCAAAGGTTCTTCAACCGTGCAGCTCTATTTCCAGGATTGTAAAGTACCCGTAGAAAATCTGCTGGGCGAAGTTGGTAAAGGTCATGTCATTGCCTTCAACATTTTAAATATTGGTCGTTTGAAATTAGCTGCTGCAGCATTGGGTGGTTCTAAACGTTCGCTCAACATTGCATTAACGTATGCAGCCACACGTGAACAGTTTAAACAACCCATCCTCAACTTCGGTGCTATTCAACACAAGCTTGCTGAAATGGCCATCCGCATTTGGGTTTGCGAAAGTGCATTGTACCGCACCAGCAAATGGATCGATGATAAGGAACATGAACTGTTGGCCGCAGGTAAACCTTTTAATGAAGCATTGCTTGGTGCTGCTGAAGAATATGCTATTGAGTGTGCGATGCTGAAAGTAGATGGCAGTGAAGTGCTGGACTATGTGGTAGATGAAGGTGTGCAGATACATGGTGGTAATGGTTTTAGTGATGAGTATGATATTTCAAGAGCATACCGTGACAGCCGCATCAACCGCATTTACGAAGGAACAAACGAGATCAATCGTTTATTGACGGTTGATATGGTGTTGAAGCGTGCTATGAAAGGCAGACTGGATATTATGACTGCTGCGATGAATGTGCAGAAAGAACTGATGAGCATTCCTGATTTTGGCAGTGAAGACGAAACGCCATTTGCAAAAGAATACAAGGCAATTGCCAATTTCAAAAAAGCAATCATGTTAACAGCAGGTGCTGCCGTGCAAAAGTTCATGATGAAGATCGAACACGAACAGGAAGTGCTGATGAATATTGCAGACATGGCCATTCAAACCTTTAATGCAGAAAGTGCGTTGCTGCGTGCAGCTAAACTGGTTGCAGAAAAAGGAGAAGCAGCTTGCGCATTTGAACTGGATATGATGCGTACTTATTTGTACGATGCAGCAGACCGCATCAATAAGTTTGGTAAAGATGCCATCAATGCATTTGCTGAAGGGGATGAACACCGCATGATGTTATTAGGCCTGAAACGTTTTACAAAAGTAGATCCTTATAATACGAAAGAAGCAAGAAGACGCATCGTAGCAAAGCTGAGAAACGACGGAAAATATCCGTTATAAAACTGTAAATGCAGCTGTTCCACCCTGAATACAGCAGGTGACCAGCTTTTAAAAATCCTTTGCTAATTTGCAAAGGATTTTTTATTTCAACTTACATTATGCGGTTTGTACTTTTTATTATTTCTTTTCTGGTTGTTCAGGTAGTAACAGCACAACAGGTGTTCCTGCGCTTAAATACTCCTGCAAAAAGTCAAAATACAGTCACATCATCAAAACAGTTTATAACGGGCCTCACCTGTAAAGGCTGCACACTTACAATAAACGGAACTGAAACAAAAGTTTGGCCTACCGGTGCATTTGCTGTTGAACTGAACCTGAAGTTGGGCGATAGCAGTTTCCTGCTGGAAGCAACAAACGAAAAGGGTGCAAAAGAATCAAGAAGAATTTTCTATAGTTATCAGTTGCCGGAAAAAGAAAAAACGCTAACAACAAATACCGTGGCTTACTGGCGCATTGAACCACAGGGCGACCTGTTATTAAAACCCGGCGATAAATTGAAGATGACAGTAAAAGCGTTACCCGGATCAGTGGTACAGCTTGAAAACGGAACAGCATTTACCGAACTCTTTCCAAAAGACAGTAATGCAGTAAAAGGAATTTACCAGCTGGAGTATGTGGTAAAAGAAAAAGATGATCTGTTTACCGGCAAACCTTCAAAACTGAAATTAATGCTGTGGGCAAAAGGAACGAACGATCCGATTGAAGCCAGCAGCAAAAGCAACTTTGCTATGATGGCGGCAGAAGGTTTGTTACTCGAAACAAAAGGAAATATCCCTTACATTTTACTTGGGCTTGGTGAAGACAGGCTGGGCGGCACAAAGATGGGTTATGTTGATTCGCTGGTGCGTTTAAAAGCAGTGAGTAAGGTGGGCAACAAGTATTGTGTGCAATTAAGCAAAAACCGCCAGGCATATATTGAAGAAGAACATGTAAATGTGTTGCCGCAAAACTATACTGCATCATCTCTTACTGGCAATATGCGGGTGTGGGGCGACAGTAGTTTTGATTATATATCACTTCCATTATCAGAACGGTTGCCTTATCAAACATTTCAGCAGGTAAATCCTTCAAGAGTTGTGGTGGATGTTTTTGGTGCCACATCCAACACCAACTGGATCACACAAATGAGCGGCACAAAAGAGGTCAGTACTGTTTCTTATCAGCAAACCGAACAGGATATTTTCCGCATTAATATTGATCTTGAGCATAAACAGCATTGGGGTCACCGCATTTATTACAGTGGTAATAATCTTATCATCCGTATTAAACGTCAACCGGAAATACTTGCACTCAGCAATCTTGTTATTGCTGTTGATGCAGGACATGGCGGTTCAAACAAAGGTGCATTTGGTTTAACCGGTGTTATGGAAAAAGATATGACACTGGCGATTGCCAAAGAATTACAGGCAGCACTGGAAGCAGAAGGTGCAACGGTTATCACTACCAGAACAAAAGATACTACGTACGATAACCACGACCGCTATACTGTTTTTCAACAGGCAAATCCTCACCTGCTTATCAGTATTCATCTTAACAGCAGTGCCGATCCTGTGCGTATTAAAGGTGCCAGCACTTATTACAAACACATTGGCTACCGTCCATTAACACAAACCATTTTAAAACGTATGCTTGAAATGGGGTTGGGGGAATTTGGAAACGTTGGAAACTTTAATTTCATCCTCAATGGCTTTACCGAGTTTCCCAATGTGTTGGTAGAAACATTATTTATCAGTCACCCCGAAGACGAAGCCAATGTACTTGACCCTGCTTACCGAAAGCAAATGGCAGCAGCCATTGTACAAGGTGTAAAAGACTGGCTGGAGTTATGTAAAAAACAGTAAAAGGTTTTCCATTCATCAAAGCGGGTTTTGCCGCTCATGAAGGCCATCGGCTTTTATCATTTCTTTAAGACTGTTGAAACCCTTGTCAGCATTGGGTTTTACTATTTCCCGAAGTCAATGTTACACGTGTTGCATCCGTTCATCACTATGAACGTTGCGTTAACACCCTTTTGTCAAGATACAGTTGCATATACATATACTGCCGTTTACATTTGTTGCATCAATGATTTCTGTAAAGAGTCATTAATCATTAAACCTTAAAATAGTAATTATGAAAAAAGCATTCTTAATGCTGTTTGCAGTTATCATCGCTGCAGCAGTTTCAGCAAAACCATCTCCCGAACCATCCGAAAATGAAAAAGTAAGAGCTGCATTTGGTGAACAGTTTTCCGGTGCAAAAGATGTTACATGGACAGAAAAGAAGGGATTTTATCTTGCTTCTTTTAAACTCAACAACGATCGTATGCTGGCCTGGTATAACGATGATGGAACTGTTGCTGCAGTACATCGTGCCATCCAGGTAAATCAAATGACATTCCTGGCAGCTGAAGCAACAAACAACCTTTCAAAAGACAAACAATTATTGAGCGTGGCCGAGATCAGCAAAGATGGTGATCTGTTTTACCTCATCCGGGTAGATGATGTTAAATGCACTTCAACCTATAAAATTTCTGCATCGGGCGAATACAGCCGTATTGAAAAAATTAAAAAGAAATAAAACACTACAGGTGTTGTTTTGGAACAGCTCCCCGGACTGAATCGGGGGGCTTTTTTATTTGGCAGGATGATACAGCTGGGTTATTTTACATGAAACCAATTCATGAAAAATAGAAACCTGCTCACTGCTGTGGTAATTATTCTTGCTGCCGATTTTATATGGCAGCTGTATAACCTGGGTATTACTGTTTACAGAGGATATTTTGATGCGCTGTTCATTCTTCGTTACGTTCCCTTGTTTCTTGGCATTGCCGGGCTTATTCTATTTATCAACAGCAAGCATAAGAACAGCGGATTGCTGAGGTTTTACATGGGCATTGTGGTGTTTTCTTACCCGTTCAGCATCGGTACATTTCTTTACTATATTACCCGTGAGCAGGAGTTCTTAAATTCAAAAGTTACACTTGAAGCAATACAGTACGTATGGCTGGCTATAGGATTTATTTTCACCATTGCATGTGCTGTTGGGTTATGGTTGTTGAATAAAACCAGAGTGGCCCGCCTCACTTACATTTATCCCGGTGGAGAGCAGATGGTTGAATTTACACCGGCATCAAGAGGCAAACGTTTTTTAAACAGGCTGATAGATGGAGTTGTGTACGGGTTTGTAATGATCAGTTTTTTGCAGAATGGTTTATTTGGCGAAGGATTGCTGGATGAATCGTTTCTTACACTAACCCTGTTTGAACTTCCTTTCCTCATCTTGTACTATCTCCTTTTTGAAAGTATTTTCCAAAGCACACCGGGCAAGGCACTAACCAATACCATTGTTGTAAACGACAGCGGGCAGCGTCCACGGTTTGTTCAAATACTTGGCCGCACTTTTGGCCGGTTGATTCCATTTGAGGCGTTGAGTTTTTTTGGGAACGATGCCAGGGGCTGGCACGACTCGATGCCCGGAACTTATGTGGTTGAAGCAACAGACATTAACGAACAATACAGCCAGGAATTTTTGCTTGATGCTGAAGCAGAATTAAACAATCAGCACAAACCTTAACGGAAACGAAAACTTGTTTTGGGCTCAAAACTGTACTTTTGCGCTCCCGATCATAATCGGTATTCGCAAAGTCTCCCGGCATGCAGGCCCGGGATCTGAAGGCGGTCACTTTTAAAAATTAAAAAATGAACAAAGGACCCGTTTCTCAATTCATCCAGCATCATTACCGTCATTTCAACGCAGCTGCTTTAATGGATGCTGCCAAAGGGTATGAAACACACCTGAACGAAGGTGGTAAAATGATGGTAAC
>JAACZX010000293.1 GCA_009996555.1 Chitinophagaceae bacterium
GTACGGACGTAAAATGCGGTTTAAACTCATGCCCACACTCAGCATAGCAACAATTTCGCTACGCAAAGCAAGTTTTGATGTAAAGAACACAACAGCTATGAGCACAAATACCGGAAACAGCAATGCAATAATGTGTGGAAGAAACCCATAATAATATTTGGTAACAATATCGTTGAAGCCTAACCCGCTACGCACAAAATCTTCACTCTTCTCACTGGCATCAATGGCCAGTGTGATCATGGAAAAGATGAGCAGCAGGAAAAAGAAGGTTTTCAGAAACGACTTCAGTATGTACCAATCGAGGGTTTTCATGAATGTGTGCAAAATAAGGACAGAAATTGGAAACAAACTGTTAGAAATGCAAATGTCTCGTTTCCGGCACAAAAGTGGCAGAAACGAGGCATTTATTAGTTTTCGTTACGATGCTATTTTTTCAGCAAACGGAACAACAACTCAGGCTCATTGGTGGTTATGTAATCAAACCCCTCTTTCAACAGCCAACTCATGGTGGTGCTGTCGTTCACCGTCCATGCATTTAATGCCAGTTTATGTTGTTTGGCCTCAGCGATCCACGTTGGGTTTTTCTGAAAAAAACTGAAGTGGTAATCAATACCATCAATTTTATCTGCTTTTACCTGCGCTGGTGCTTTGTTGCCTTCAAGGTATTGCAGGATGGCTTTCTCATCCAGCTCACGGATCCTGAGCAGAATATCATAATCAAAACTGATGTACACGATCATTGCATCGGCTTTCAGTTGTTTCACCAGCTGCACTACTTTTTCTGCAATGCGTTTACCACGCTCTTTGCTGATGCCCGAAGGTTTTATTTCAAGCACCAGTCTTGTTGCAGTGTTTGATTGCATGCCTGCAACAAGGTACTGCTGTAATGTGGGCAATGGTTCGCCATTTGAAAGTTTGAATGCCATCAGTTCAGCATACGATACTTTTTCAATTTCCAGTTTGTTGAAGTGCGGATCATGATTGATGATGAGCGAATCATCGGCCGTCATACGCACATCAAATTCAGAACCGGTACATTTTAAACGAATCGCTTCTTTTAACGCAGCAATGGAATTTTCAGGAAGCTTGTTCAACTTAAATGCTCCCCTGTGTGCTACAACCGGGTTACCTGCAAAACTGATGGGTTTTGCTGTTTGCTTATTAACCGAACACGATAAACAAAACAAAAGACAGGCGCTGAAAATAATACGTTTCAAAACAATGAATTTTATGTGAGTTATTTTTTCTTTTGTTGAAACAGCCAGTGCAACAGTTCAGGTTCTGCAAATGCCGGGTCCCAGCTGTTATGATTGGCATCGGGGTACAGTGTAAACTTAACCGACGCTTTTGTTTTCTTTAATGCTTCCACCATGTTTACAGAATACTCCGGCAACACCACATCATCTTTACCACCATGAAAGATCCACCAGTTTGTTTTAGCGATCTGTTTAGCTGTGGAAGGATGAGCGCCACCGCAAATAGCCACTGCTGCTGCAAATGTTCTGGGCATACGACGCACTAATTCAAATGTTCCCATACCTCCCATTGATAATCCCATCACATACAGTTGCTTTTTTTGAACAGGGTAACGTTTCATCACATTATCTACTAAACCCATTACCAAACGTAACTGATCAGTAGGTTCGCCATCTGCTACAAAATAAAAATCCCGTTTACTGTTTTTTGTTCCTTTTGCCACAGCCTGCACATTGCTCCAGTAATTGGTGGCACTGCACTGTGGAAACACAACAATGGCCGGATATTTTTTCCGGATGCTGTCACGCAAAAAAAGCTTCGCACCATGTGTCAGTTGTTTCTCATTATCATTTCCGCTTTCGCCACGGCCATGCAGGAATATGATCAACGGATATGTTTTTGCTGCATCGTAATTCTCAGGAAGAAGAATGCGGTAAGGCAATGTATCGCCATATTGCATGAACCATTGCTTTTCGTACAGGCTCATATCCTGCCCCTGTGCGTTTGTAAAAAACACAATCAGCAATCCCATTATTAAACGTATCTGTTTCATTTTTTTACATACGTTATCGGTTCAATAATACCCGGCAAAAGTAATAGGCTGTTACGCTTTGCCGCATTAACAAATAATGAACACAGCATCTGTTGCTTTATTTTTTCAGATGAGGGCTTTCAAAACCAAGTTTCTTTAATCCCACTTTTATTTCAGGGCAACTCATAAACAGATCCCACAACAAACCTGTTCTGTAATTTTCCATCATTACCACAATTGGCCCCTGGTCAATTGCAAGGTAACGGGGCAGATACCAATTATCTGTTTCGCTGAAAGCATCATAAAACCCATACACGCCAAACAATTTATCTTTTTTATTCGTGTACCAGTTTTTCATAGCAGCCATTGACTCTTTCGGCGTATACGGAAATGATGATAATGCAGCTGTTGGCGATATAACACCAAGATCCCTTTCCATTGATGGTGCATGCCCTGCATATCCTTTAATGGAATAGCTTGATGTTAAACCCCAGCTGTCGGCGCCATAGCCTTTGTATCCTTTAGGATTATTCACACACCAGCGGTAATGGATCATGGCATGCCCAACATTGTGTTGCCAGTAATCAGCATACTTATCTTTCAATCCCCGTGGATCAAGACCAAGATAAGAGTAATGCGCCCAGAACAACGGACCAGCCACTCCTTCTTTGTTATGGTGATTCATGCTTAACGTAATACCGTCATACGTTGCAGGCAGTTCGTTGATCTTTCCATTCTTTGCCCATCCTTCATGATATACTTCTGCAGGCACAGTATGTGTGGGCGATGATGCTGCCAGTACATACATGATCAAACATTCGTTATAACCATCAACCGGAAAATTCATTCGCCATGCATGATTGGGACTCCAGTGCCAGTACAATGCATTTTTACCATTGCGGTACCAATCAAACTCCACTTCCTTCCATAATTTATCAATACGTGTTGCCAATGTTTTTTCTGCAGCCGATCCCTGTTGAAAATATTGCCGAACACATAGAAGTCCCTGGATCATAAACGATGTTTCCACCAGGTCGCCGCCATCATCATACCTGCTGAATGGTTTTACTTTTCCTGTTTCACCATTCCACCAATGTGGCCACACTCCATGAAAACGATCTGCTGTTTCAAGAAAGGTTACGATCTTTTCCAAACGTTCTCTGCCCTGGTCCCTGGTAATAAAACCACGTTCAATACCCACCAGTATGGCCATTACACCAAAACCGGCACCACCGCTTGTTACAACATTTTTATCGTTTTGCGGATACACATTATCGGTATGAAAGCGCTCACGTGCAAGACCGCTGTTTGGTTCTGCACCATCCCAGAAATACCGGAACG
>JAACZX010000652.1 GCA_009996555.1 Chitinophagaceae bacterium
GTTTTTTATAAAATGTTTAAAAACCTTTTATAAAAATATTGGCAATAGAAAATTGTATTCACAAAGTCATGCATCTGAAAAACTCCATCTATCCGGTTTGTATTTCATTAATCAAATTCATGTAGCATTCTCAATTATTCTTTCTTAGCTTACTGCATAAACTTATCATTCAATGAAAAAATTATTCTTGCTTTTTACAGTCAGCATGCTCAGCGTTTCTGCTTTTTCTCAAATACCACTCACAGTTGCGCCAAGTGGCGGAAATAAAAAAGCTTCCGTAAGCGAACGGGTGGGTTTAACCGATATTACTATTCATTACGACCGGCCAGCAGTTAAAGGCCGTGAAGGAAAAGTATGGGGCGAATTGGTTCCTGTTGGTTTTACCGATCCTGGTTTTGGCAGCAGCAAATCTGCACCATGGCGTGCGGGTGCCAATGAAAATACAACCATTGAATTCAGCACAGATGTTACAGTAGAAGGTAAACCTGTAAAAGCAGGGCGTTACGGATTATTTCTTGCCTACGATCCTGCAGGCTCCACATTGATCCTTTCAAACAATTCCACTTCATGGGGGCATTACTTTTACGATCCAAAAGAAGATGCATTACGTGTGCCTGTGAAAGCTGTTACATTGAATCAGTCTGTTGAATGGCTCAAATACGAATTCATGAACGAAAGCGAAGCCGGTGCAACTGTAGCATTGCAATGGGAAAAACAAATGTTTCCTTTCCGTATTGAAACAGATTATGTAAAGGAACAGCTGGCATCATTCCGCAAAGAGTTGCGTACAGAAAAAGGATTTATCTGGCAAAGCTGGAACCAGGCTGCCACATGGTGCCTGCAACGAAATACAAATCTGGAAGAGGCATTGCTTTGGGCCGACTCAGCATCAAGCCGCAGTTTTGGCGGCGACAGGGTATTTGGCACATGGACCATTAAAGCCCAGATACTGGAAAAACTTGGACGCTCAGAAGAAGCAACGGCCATCATGAAAAAAGCAATGAGCTTTGGTAACATGCAGGATCTGCATCAATACGGCAGACAGTTGCTGCAATTGAAAAAAAACAAAGAAGCCCTTGAAGTATTTAAACAGAACTATGAAAAAAATCCCGGCCAGTTTACAAGTACTGTTGGTTTACTAAGAGGCTATTCAGCCAACGGGGATTATAAAAATGCATTGAAGTATGCGAATCTTGCATTACCACTTGCCCCCGATGAGCAAAACAAAAAGAGCATTGAAGCAATGATTACAAAATTGAAAGAAGGCAAAGACGTAAACTGATAAACATTAAAAGAAACCCTGTTGATCAGCAGGGTTTCTTTTGAAAAATATTTTTCAAAAAAGTTTTTTTTGAAATACCTCTACCCTTATCTTTGCACTCCCAATCAAGGAAGCATAGCTCAGTTGGTTCAGAGCATCTGCCTTACAAGCAGAGGGTCCGCGGTTCGAGCCCGTGTGCTTCCACAAAAAACCTCCGAAATTTCGGAGGTTTTTTATTTTTAAGCACCTTGAGTTACACTGTTTATATTTCTGGTATTTTTTATTACCCTTTCGGCGGTAACACAAAATCCATTGGATGTTTGCGGATATATCGCCAAAGTATGCCCAGGAATTCAGGGTAATCTCTCAACTTAATTCCTCTTGATTTTACCGCCACATAAAATGCCAGCCCAAAACTCACAAAGAAATTCAGAAAACCGATCATTCCCACACCAAGTAATATTGTGCCGAGGTAACGGTAATTAACAGGGCCTTCCATTCCAAAAAAACCAATGGCCACATTACCTGCGGAAATAGTGATATGCCTGATGTCGAACGGGATGCCGAATGTTTTACCCAAAAAAGCAGCCATACCAAGAAAGAAACCAAGTGACACACTGCCCGCAATAGACCCCAGTTTATTTTCAACCAGGTAAACCAACCAGTTAAGTTGTTTTTTTCCTAATGAATGATGCAGCACCGGATGCATTTGAATCCGCTGCGGCAATTGAGCATACACCACATAGTTCTCTACCCAACCTGCTATCAATCCACTGAGAAATAAAAAGAATCCTGTAAAACAGGCAAACAACAATGCAAGACTTTGGTAAGGATGTTGCGCCTGCAGCAACTCCAAAGCAGCGGGGCCTTCAGCAATCTTCCATCCCGCAATTTTAAAAAACAAAAACGCCAGCAAATAGGTGAGCGGAAAAACTACCAGCAGGTTTCCTGCAAATGAAGCAAGCTGGCTTCTTGATACCTGCGATATTGTTACTGCAAGATTATCAAGATCGGGTCTTCCCTTCAGTTTTGTACTGTCCAATGAACTTGCTACAGCCGATGCAGTAAATGCGGGCTGCTTAGTTGCAAGTGTAGAGCCGGTTGATTGAATAAGAAGAAACCCCATGCTATAATTTGCACTGTATGCCACTCCCTGCCAGAAAGGAGCGAGTGTAACTCTTACCAGTAAATTCTTAATAATCGCAATAAATGAAATAATAAATCCACCACCAAGCGAGCCGACAAACAAACTGTAAAACTCTTTTCGTGTTTTTGTAATGAACGACTCTCCTCTTCTTCCGCCATGTTCCGATATCTGGTAAGCCAGTAACCCAAGGTTCTGCGAAAGGAATTCACCCAAACTTGTTTTCCTGTTCTGGTTTCTTACAACCGTAATAAAGTATGTAATGAAACGATGAATATCAAAGTGCTGATCATTATCAACAGCATCGAGAATTAATAAAATGCGTTCCACATGCTGCTCCATACGGGTGAGCAAAAATGTTTCGGCAAGGCTTGTGCCCACATTTATTCTTTGTTCTTTTATAAAGCGGATACTCTGCAAACAGTTGTGCAATGCCTCGTAAATACCGGCTGCAATTATTTTCTCGTCATCAATTTTATGTGTGTTCTTCTTTTTTTCAATAAGCATATTCACCAACCTGCTCTGCTCCACAAAAGGAAAAACTGCATCGTTATAAGAATCGTGCAAACGGATAACCTCTTTTTCAAGCCCCATCATTGCCAACCTGTACGACAGTGTTTGCATTGCTTTTACTAACTGTGTATTCAGCGATGGTTCATGAAGATTTACTTCAATGCCTATACGCTCAAACAACAACTTCCATAGTTCAGGGTCAATTTTTTCGATCCACACATAATCATTTCGCTTATAAAACACCCGTTCAATTACAAAAAGAAAATCAGCAGGGTCCAGCAGTGCAGGTATGATCTTGTGCTTGATCTTTGAACTTAACTCCTGCACAAAACCCCTTGAGCTTAACAATCCACTTTCAGTAAGTGCAGTTGACAGGTCAGCTTTTGCAAATTGAGAAAGCAATGCTTTACGTATGGAAAAAAGTAAT
>JAACZX010000653.1 GCA_009996555.1 Chitinophagaceae bacterium
ATTACCAACTCAACGTTTACAATAACAGTCCGATCGACTATGAAATTGCACTGTTGAAATTTTATATCCGTGATAAACGGAAAAGTAAACGTACAGCGATACAGGAAAATGAATTAAAACCACTTCATATTTCTGGTAATACACGGCAGGTAAATGCTTTTGCTTCCAACATGATCACCGTGGCACTTGATAAGTTCACCATTCCTGACGCAAAGCGATTTGTTATTCAGCTGATGGAAAACAACGGTGGCCGTCATCTTCAGCTGAAATTAAACAACAGGCACCTCATTAAAGCAATCCCTTTACCTGATCTCAGATGAACCGGGAACATGTGATAGCAAGCGAACTACTTGATCAGGCAGAGACTGCCTTTTCAAAGAATCAGTGCTGGATCGCTTACAATACAGTTCCCTACTTCCTGGAAAATGGTGATCTGTATTTTTTCAACAACAGCGATGAAGCACATGAATTCGCCGGCAACAATATCAGTGAGTACGATCAGTACAATGTGATTGCTGCTTATTCCCAGCAGGACCTGCTGAAACAAATTGTTTATGGTGAAAGACTTGAAAGACAATTAGCAAACCCTGATGCGAATGGCTTATATGATAAAGATGGAAATGCTTTTACAGATGCGCTGATTGAGCATATAGAACAACAGCAAATTCTAACCAATAAAAATTTACCGATCATGAACGAAAAAAATTATGAATACCTGAGTAACCAACTTAAGTACACCGGGTTTGGTGAAGACTTGCAAACTCTGTTAAAAGAGAAAATGGAAAAACAGGAACCACAGTTTACGTTGAATTTTCAAAAGGATTATGGAAAAGATCAGACAGTGGCGATTCTCCACTTCCGGAAACCGGAAGACAGTGACATGTATTTTTTCAATCGTTACAGTTTGATGCTGAAAAATGATCAGCATCCTGACCCGATCAAACAAACCTTCTTTATCAATGCCAAAGAAGAAAATATCACACAGAAGGAAGCTTACAACCTGTTGAGTGGCCGTGCTGTGCATAAAGAGCTGACTACAAAAGAGGGCGAAAAATACAATGGCTGGTTACAATTGGATTTTAAGGACACAGACGCAAGCGGGAATTATAAGATGAAACAGTATCATGAAAATTACGGGTATGACCTGCAGGCCACACTTCATAAACATCACATTAAAGAATTGCAAAACGAAACAGATGCCCAACGACTCATGGAGTCCCTGCAACGTGGAAACCGGCAGTCTGTAACCCTTGAGACCAACGGAAAAGAGCAGAAAGTTTTTATTGAAGCTGTTCCGCAGTTCAAATCGCTGAACTTTTATGACAGCTCGCATCAACGTCTCCGCTCCGATAAACTTTACGAAAAAAATGCACCGGAACAAACGATCAAAGAAGATAAAAAGCAGGGCATGAAACAAACTGGCGATGATGCAGGAACAGGTGACGACTCAAAAAAAAAGAAACGCCGGCAGCAAAAGATTAGCTGATGGAAGCATTGCATCGTTTTTTAGCAGCTGTTGAAGATGATCCAAGAATCACCACTGCGCACATCAGTGTGTATGTGTCTCTTTGGAAAAAGTGGAAAGACAGCGGCGGTTGCGGGCCGCTGTCTTTTTTCCGCACAGAGCTTGCTGCAATGTGCAAGATCTCCAGTTATAATACGTTTCATAAATCCATCCGCCAATTGCACGAGTACGGCTACATTTGTTATGTCCCTTCGTATAATCATTTTTTAGGAAGCCTGGTCTATTTTATTCAAGAGCAAAACGAAGCGAAATGAATAGTGAGCATATGACATTCGTGATGTTACCAAAAGAGGAATGGGATTCGATTCAATTGACCATGCGGGAGGTATTAAAAAAATTGCAACAAATATCTGCAACTGTTGCTTCGCCGGTCGTTAACTATATTACTGCGAAAGAATTTATGGATGCGGTGCGAATTAAAAGAACGAAGTTTGATCAACTGGTTGCTGAGAATAAGGTGAAGATATTGAAGAAGGGCAGGAAGATTTATGTGGACAAGGGAGAAGTGGAGAGGTATTTTAGCGATCCATTTGTGAAATAAGAGGCTTTAATAACCTAATGCTGTCCTATTGAATAATAGGTAATGTTGCTCAAATGGAGCTCCATAGATATTTGATTCCAAATGAAGAAAATACCCTTTTTTTGCATTCAGCTATAAATTATACTAATTTTTTTAGTATTTTGTGTCGGCATTGCTTCGTCACTCTTTGTGATAATTTTTCGAGGTGTGTAAGGAAATTGTGACAGGAGAACAGATTAAAAGGGCAAGCATTTAAATTATCAAAATAATATGGGAAAGCCTTTCGAAAAAGAGTTGGCTAAAATTGATGAAACTTTTCGTTGGTCCATTATCCAAGACGTAGGGGAATTAAGATCAGAATTACTGTACGACAAACTTACTCCGTTATTTATTGTAGGATCGGGGGGGTCTTTGAGTGCGTGTTACTTTGCAGCTTTGTTATTTCAAAGGCATGGGGTAATGGCAAAAGCCATAACTCCCCTTGAATTGTTTTATTCACAAAGTGCTTTACGTAATTCTAATGTATTATTTATTAGTGCAAGTGGAAAAAATACCGATATTTTATTCGGATATAAGACGGCTGTAAATTTCGAACCGAATAAAATTTATAGTATCTGTATGAAACGAAACAGCCCCCTTGCTAATTTGGCGACCACTGTTTCAATTAGCAAACACTATGAATTTGATATACCTACTGGCAAGGATGGATTTTTAGCAACTAATAGCCTAGTTGCCTTTTTTTCGTTACTATATAACGCTCTCAAAATTGAACCCGATCCTGATACTTTCACAATTGCAAGCAAGGATTCGTGGGATGAACTTCGAGGGTTTATAAAAAGGGTTTCACCTAATTATACATTTAATGTACTGTATGCTGGTTCTGGCTATCCAGTTGCAATTGATATTGAGTCGAAACTTGTAGAAGCTGCTTTAGCAGATGTGATAATTTCTGATTACAGAAATTTTGGGCATGGAAGGCATCATTGGTTTGCTAAAAGAAAAGATAACTCCGCAATTATAGCGATAGTAACACCTGAAGAAGAGTTAATAGCACAAAGGACTATTGCGTTATTACCTTCTGATATACCGACACTTATTATAAGAAGCAATTATAGCAGTTCATTTTCAAGTATAGACTTACTAATTAAGTCTTTCTATTTTATTGAGGCATTGGGTAAATTACAAAATATTGATCCGGGAAGGCCTGGCGTCCCAGATTATGGCTCCAAGCTATATCATCTTAAATATTCTTCTTTATTTAAGGAAAAGAATAACATCCCTGAGCTTGAAAAAATAGC
>JAACZX010000294.1 GCA_009996555.1 Chitinophagaceae bacterium
TAATTTAGTCTCTCATTTTTACACGTAACACCTGCATATCGTTGGTGATATACATTGTTTTTTCATCGGCTGATAATGCAACATTGGAAGCATGTTCATCAACCCGTATTTTACCAAGCAGTTTTGCTTCGCTGTTGAAGATCCAGATACCGCCGGGACCACTTGCAAATACAATTCCATTGCTGCTGATCTTTAAACCATCGGGTAATCCTTTCAAGCCTTTTGGTCCGTTGGCTGTGCTGTAAAAGATGCGTCCATTAGTAAGTGCATCACCGTTTACATCATAAATATACCAGTTGGGTTTGCGTGGATCGGAGCAGGCAATGATCACTTGCTTTTCGCCGGGCAAAAATGCAATGCCATTGGGTCGTGGAATACTATCAACCAACAGAACTACTTCACCGTTGGTCTTCACTTTATACACGCCGTTAAAAGCAATTTCTTTTTTAGGATCGTTGTCACTTTGTGTTTCTAATCCATACGGCGGATCAGTAAAAAATAATTCACCTGCACTGTTATAGGCAGCATCATTCGGACTGCTGAAACGTTTGCCGTTGTATTGCCCGGCAATGGAAATATAATTGGGCAGTGGTTTATCTAACGCCGCATTCATGCGTGCCATTTGCCTGTTACCGCATTGGCATAATACAAGGTTGCCATCTTTATCGAGCAACAATCCGTTCGAACCTTTTTCACCACCTCTTGGTTCTGTGCCTGTGTAACCGGATGGAGTGAGATATACTTCTTTTCCTTTTGCTTCAGTCCATTTAAAGATTGTATCTCTTGGTACATCGGAGAACAAAAGCATCTTATGCTTCTCTATCCAAACAGGTCCTTCGCACCATTCAAAACCTTCTGCAATAATTTCAATCACTGCATCTTTTTTGATAATGGCATCCAATGCAGGATCAATCCTTTCAATTGCACCTGTTGTTTTATACATTTTTGTTTGTTGCGACTGTACATTGTTGCAGGAGAAAAGACTTGCAATAAGTATAGTGTATATAATTTGTTTCATGATTTGTTTTTTAACCCACCCCAACCCCTGTCCGACTTTGTCTTCCAGGCGGGCCTCCCAAGAGGGGATTCGCTTCGATCAAATGATCGATCTGCATTTTCAACAGTTGTATTAATCTGTTCTTATCAGTTCTATCAGCGTCATCAGTGTCTCTATTAATGCGAATCTCTTGTTACTTCACTTCCCGAACTTCCCTGTAAGAAATCAAGATCAGCACCTTTGTCTGCGCCCATCACATGCTTAATGTACATGCTCACATAACCACGGGTAGCTGCCGGGTTTGGTGCAGCCCATGTTGCTCTGCGTTTGGCCAATTCTTCATCACTGACATGAAGCTGCAATAAACGCTTCTCAACATTTAGTTCAATCATGTCTCCATTCTGCACCAATGCCAAGGCACCACCAATGGCACTTTCAGGTGACACATGCAATACTGCTGTACCATACGCTGTACCACTCATGCGTCCATCGCTGATGCGCACCATGTCTTTAATTCCTTTCTCTAATATTTTTTTCGGCAATGCCATGTTACCTACTTCAGGCATGCCGGGATAACCCACAGGGCCAACATACTTCAACACCATCACACAATTCTCATCAATATCCAAAGCAGGATCATCAATGCGTGCATTGTAATCTTCAATGCTTTCAAATACCACTGCACGACCGGTATGTTTCATGAGTGCAGGAGTGGCAGCCGATGGTTTGATAACCGCTCCATTGGTTGCTAAATTTCCTTTCACAACCACGCAACCGGCTTCCGGAATAAAGGGTTTTTCGTAAGCCGCAATTACATCTTCATTGTAATTGTCAGTATTGCCAACAATATTATCATGATGATTTTTCCCTGTGACCGTAATAACATTTTTATGCAGCTGTTCTTTCATCTCGTTTAAGATCACCGGCAAGCCTCCTGCATAATAAAAATCTTCCATCAGGTATTTTCCGGAAGGCATTAAATTCAACAGTAACGGAATTTTACTTCCCAACGCATCAAAATCATCCAGGTTCAAATCAACACCAATTCGTCCGGCAATAGCAGTGAGATGAATAATGAAATTTGAAGAACCCCCAACTGCTGCGTTTACTTTAATGGCATTTTCAAATGCTTCACGTGTAAGAATCTTATCGATGGTTAAATTTTCTTTCACCATTTCAACAATGCGTCGTCCACTTAATTGTGCCATTACTTTTTTTCTGCTGTCTGCTGCAGGTATGGCCGATGCACCACTTAATGTTAAACCCAATGATTCAACCATCACCGCCATTGTACTGGCAGTGCCCATCGTCATACAATGACCAATACTTCTGCTCATACAGCTTTCTGCATACTCCACATCATCCTGCGTCATCTTACCCGTCTTCATATCTTCATCAAACTTCCACACATGTGTGCCACTGCCGATGGTTTGTCCTTTGTAACGTCCATTCAACATTGGTCCCCCGGGAACAACAATGGTAGGCAGGCCAACGCTTGCTGCACCCATTACTGTAGATGGAGTTGTTTTATCGCAGCCTGTCAATAACACCACGCCATCAATTGGATTACCCCGAATACTTTCTTCGGCATCCATGCTTGCTAAATTACGAAACAACATTGCTGTAGGCTTCAACAATGTTTCACCCAAACTCATGATTGGAAATTCAACCGGAAAACCACCCGCTTCCAGTACACCACGTTTCACTGCTTCTGCATGATCACGAAAATGTGCATTGCATGGTGTGAGTTCACTGAATGTATTGCAAATGCCAATTACCGGCCTTCCATCAAACATATCAGTAGGCATTCCCTGGTTCTTCATCCAGCTTCTGTAAATAATGCCGTCTTTATTTTTCTTACCAAACCAATCGTGGCTTCTTAAATGTGTACTCATCTTTTTCTGTTTATAATTTCACGGGTTGCCTTAGTGGCTAATTTAAATCATTATTCGTCCTGTCTCCATTAATTAACCGCCATATACCCAGTGGGTTTTTATTTTTTAATTCTGCAGGTAATAAAGCGTCGGGCATGTTCTGGTAACACACCGGTCTTGTAAAGCGGTTGATGGCTGCAGTACCAACTGATGTAGACCTGCTGTCGGTTGTTGCCGGAAACGGACCCCCATGCACCATCGCACTGCATACTTCCACACCGGTAGGAAATCCATTGATGACTACACGCCCCACTTTTTGTTCGAGCACATCAATCAATTCTTTATATTCTATCAACTCAGCTTCTGTTCCATGTACAGTTGCTGTAAGATGGCCTGAAAGGTTTTTTGCGATGTTGATCATTTCTTCTTTTCCGTTGGTTGTAACAGCAATACTGGCGGGTC
>JAACZX010000295.1 GCA_009996555.1 Chitinophagaceae bacterium
TACGGTATCACTGAATTTTCACTGGAAAGCCTGTACATTAATGGCTTGATCAGCCGTACAGACAGAGTTAAGATCCTGGCTAACGGAGAAATCAAAACTAAGCTTACATTCAAAGTAAACGCACTCAGCGAAAAAGCAAAAGCTGCTATTGAAGCTGCGGGTGGTACAGTTGAAATTGTAAAGTAAATTTTCCCGATATTTGCCCGACGCATGCAAATGCGTCTTTTTTCTTTTACAGCAAATTTTAAAAAGATTTTTTTCCAGTGAAAAAACTCATACAAACCCTAAAGAATATCTGGAGCATTGAGGAGCTGAGGAGTAAAATCATTTACACCATCTTACTCTTGCTGGTATATCGTGTGGGTTCTCACATTGTTTTGCCAGGCGTTGATCCTAATGGATTAGAAGAACTTAACTCAAAAGCTAAGGAAGGTATTCTTGGTATTTTCGACTCGTTTGCCGGTGGTGCATTTTCAAGTGCATCTATTTTTGCCTTGGGTATTATGCCCTATATCTCTGCATCGATCTTTATGCAGTTGATGAGCATATTGGTGCCTCGTTTGCAGAAAATGCAGAAAGAAGGTGAAAGCGGACGTAAGAAGATCAACCAATGGACACGTTACCTCACAGTAATTGTAACTATCTTCCAGGCAAGTGCATACGTTACTTATTTAAAAAGCCCTGAAATTGCGCAAAGAGCCATCATTGAATCTTACAGCAGTTTCTTCTGGTTATCTACAACAGTAATTTTAACTGCAGGTACATTGTTTGTAATGTGGCTGGGTGAGCGCATTACTGATAAAGGTTTGGGTAATGGTACATCACTCATTATCATGATTGGTATCCTTGCACGTTTCCCTGCATCTATTGCTGCTGAATTTGATTCAAAAAGCGGTGGCGTAGGAGGCGGTATCCTTACGTTCATGATCGAGATCGCTATTCTTATTGCCATCATCATGGGATTGATCATTCTTGTGCAAGGTGTACGTAAGATCGCTATCAACTATGCAAAACAGATTGTTGGTAACCGCCAGTTTGGTGGTGCCCGTCAGTTCCTGCCAGTAAAGGTGAACAGTGCCGGTGTTATGCCAATCATCTTTGCACAGGCTATCATGTTCTTACCAACATTGCTCACTGGGTTTGATGCTACCAAGGGTGTTGCAGCTACATTAAGCGATCACGGTAATATCTGGTACATGATCATTTATTCTGTATTGGTAATTGGTTTTACATTCCTTTATACTGCTTTGATCTTTAATCCTAAGCAGATTGCTGATAACCTGAAACAAAACAATGGGTTTATTCCGGGTGTTAAACCTGGTCAGCCAACTGCCGATTATATCGGACAGGTAATGGACCGCATTACTTTGCCTGGTGCAGTATTTCTTGCAGTGGTAGGTATCCTGCCCGGTATTGCAAAGAATCTGGGTGTAACAAGTGGTTTCTCTACATTCTTCGGCGGCACATCGCTGTTGATCATGGTAGGTGTAATCCTTGATACCTTACAACAAATCGAAACACACTTGTTGATGAGACAGTATGACGGTTTGATGAAAGGCGGCAAGATACAGGGACGCCAGACAGTATCTTCTTCTGCTATCTAATACAACACATTCACATAGAAACCCTGGCCAACAAAGCCGGGGTTTTTTAATACACACTGATTTTATGATTCATTACCGTTCACCATTAGAAATTGAATTGATCCGAAAAAGTGCTCTGCTTGTGGGCGATGCTCTTGCAGAAGCCGCAAAAATGCTGAAAGCAGGCGTTACAACCATGCAGGTAGATGCAAGGGTTGAACAGTTCATTCGTGATAATGGTGCTATCCCTTCATTTAAGAATTACCAGGGTACCTATCCCTTTGCAACCTGTATTTCTGTGAACGATGCTGTTGTGCATGGCTTTCCTACAAATAGTGTTTTGAAAGACGGTGATATTGTATCGGTTGATGTGGGTGCATTTATGAACGGTTACCATGGCGACAGTGCATACACATTCATTATAGGAAGTACAACAGATGATGTGAAAAAACTGTTGCGGGTAACACGTGAATCGTTATACAAAGGCATTGAAAAAGCAGTACACGGAAATCGTGTAGGTGATATTTCATTTGCTATACAGGATTATACGGAGAAGCAACATGGCTATGGTGTGGTGCGTGAATTGGTGGGGCATGGTTTGGGGCGTAATCTGCACGAAGATCCGCAGGTGCCTAACTACGGAAAAAGAGGAACCGGTTCGAAGTTGAAAGAAGGAACTGTCATTGCTATTGAGCCAATGATCAACTTAGGTAAAAAAGAAGTGTATCATGATGAAGATGGCTGGACCATCCGTACAGCAGACGGATTGCCCTCTGCCCATTACGAACACGATGTTTGTGTAAAGAAAGGGAAGGCAGATATTCTTTCATCATTTGTTGCAATTGAAGCAGCTGAGAAAGCTAATCCAAATCTTGATGCTACATACTATTAAGAAAAGATTGCTCCCTGTCAACAGGGAGTTTTTTTATTGTGAACAGATCTGAAACATATCAATCGACACTGGTTGTAATTGGTGGCGGTGCTGCCGGTTTTTTCTGTGCTGTAAATGCTGCACGTTTAAATCCATTGTTGCGTGTGATTATTCTTGAAAAATCAAGCAAGGTATTATCGAAAGTAAAAGTGAGCGGTGGTGGCCGTTGCAATGTTACACATGCCTGTTTTGATGTACAGGAGCTGAGCAAACGTTATCCCCGTGGCGAACATTTTGTACGCAAAGCGTTTCATCAATTCTTTACAAAAGATACCATTGAATGGTTTGAGGAAAGAGGTGTAAAATTGAAAGCAGAAGTGGATGGAAGAATGTTTCCGGTAACTGATTCATCGCAAACAATTATTGATTGTTTACTGCGTGAAGTAAATAAGTATAAGGTAGAGTTGTTGCTGAACAGGGAAGTGAAAAACTTGAAAGCAGAGAGTGGAAAGTGGGAAGTGGAGCTAAACAACAGTGACACTATAACTGCAGATTACGTTTGTATTGCCAGTGGTGGTTTTCCTAAACTGCAACAATTTGATTGGCTCAAGGGAACTGGTCATACGATTGTGCCACCTGTACCATCGTTATTTACATTTAATATTCCACAGCATCCAATCACACAATTGATGGGTGTGGTGGTGTCCGAAGCAACAATAAAAATTCAATCAACAAAATTAAAAAATACCGGACCCTTGTTGATTACACATTGGGGAATGAGTGGACCATGTGTATTAAAACTGTCAGCTTGGGGTGCAAGAGAATTACAGGAACGTAATTATGATTTCATCATTAATGTTAATTGGTTGAACGAT
>JAACZX010000654.1 GCA_009996555.1 Chitinophagaceae bacterium
GTTCTACTTCCTTTGCCAGTTCCGTTTCATGATCAGGTACTTGCTGCACCTGTAACTGCTGTTCTAATTTTTCTATTTCCAGGCGTGCAACAGCCAGCTCAGCATCAAATTGTTCCTTTAGTTTTTGCGATCCTTCCAGTTGCAATTGCAGCCGCTCTTCGTATTTCAACTGCTCCTGTCTTAATTGATCTTTTAACGAATCATTTGTACCATCATTTACAGCTTGTAAATGCGCAAGCGATTGCTGCATGCTCATCTTTTCCTGCTCGGCTTTCTGCAGCTGTTGCTCCAGTTCAAGCAATCCTCTTTCCTGCCGGGCTATTTTGTCCTGTAAGTTCTGAAGTATCTTTTGGCCTTCGCCTGTCTGTACTTCTTCACTATCAGGAACAGTGCCCGTACGAAGCTGATCAATATGTGTAAGCGCTTTTGCATATTGTACCTGAAGTTCCATGTGCCGCTTTTCAGCTGCCTTCAATTCATCCTGCATCAATTGTTCTGCTTCTTCTTTCCGGAGTATTTCTGAACTGAATTTATTTTGCAGTGTTTCCAGCTCCAGCTGAAGTTCATTGGTTTCACTGTTGTCGGATTTTGAACGAACCCTGTCGAATAAAAGTTTTCCCAGGTATCCTGTTACAATTGCCGCAAGAACAGTTAAAAATAACTCACCACCCTGAAGGGAATAAACTGCCCCTGGTATCACAAAAAAAGTCATCATAGTTTCCCATTTATGTAAGTTTCATCGCTACAGATCAAAGGCGGGTAAATCGTTCAACAAAAGGGATTTAGAGGGAGTATTTTCCAAAATGCAAATATCAAACCAAAATTGATTTATGTGGAAAACAAAAAGGACCGCAGATGCGGCCCGTTCATACGTGTTTCTCCTTTGGCTGTTTATTGCACAAGTAATTTGCTGCTATGTATCAATTGCTGTTGCTCGTTTACAATTTGTATAATGTACATTCCGGGCATTGCATTACCTGGTATGTGCATTTGCATTGTTTCATTTTTTGTACTGATCTGCTTTTGCACCGCAGAAAAAATTTGCCCGGCGGCATTGAACATACGAAGTTGGTATTGACCTGGTTTTACATGACTGAAAGAAATTGTAACAGCACCGGCTTTGCTGATTTGTGTTGGATAAACCCTGAACAATGCAAAACTGTTTACATCCATTTTCTTTTGCAGCGGTTCTACTGCCGCTAACTTTATCTCACCACTGTTTTGCTGAACAGTTTTTAAACTGATTGTCTGTGTTTTGTACCCTTCAGCAGAAATGGTTAACATATAATCCAGCGACTTGAGCGAATCGGTTTCAAACCTGCCCCATTCATTTGCCGCAAACGAAATCCGCATATTTGTTTTTGTTGATATTGCTTCAATGGCTGCGTTTGCTACAGCAAGCTGGGTGCTTTCATCTCTGATCACAAATTTGCGATGATATGCTTTTTTTGTAACGATCAGTATAACACCTCTGGAAGCTCTGCATCCATATATTGCCGAAGCCTGCAAATCCTTTATAACCGTAATTTCAACAATGTCAGATGGATTCAGTGTTTTTATTTCCGATTGTTCATACGGAACACCATCAACTATGAATAATGGCTCCTGCCCAGATGTTCCGGTGCCGCATCTTATCCGAATGTGTGAAGATGTTCCACCAGTGCCGCCACGCTGCACCTGCTTTGTAACTTCCGGAGCAATGGAAGGCAGTTTAAATTCGGTCACCTGTGCATTGCTGCTCATTGATACAGGTAATAAAAAGAGAACGAAGTATAAATAGTTCATAAGCCTGTTTTTATTGGATAGTGATCTTGGTGCTCTGTACAATTTTTTTCTTTTCATCCAGCACCTGAACAATGTACATACCCGGAGCGGTGTTACCGCTCAAATGTATCTGCTCTGTTTCGCCCTTGCCACTCACCTGCTTTTGAAAACTGTAAAATAATTGTCCTGTTACACTAAGCAACCGCAACTGGTAAAGGCCGGGACTTACATCTGGAAATGACAGCTGAATTGTTCCGGATGCTGCTACAGGATTGGGATAAATTTTTATTTTGCTGTTCGTTGGCATCAAGGTATCTTTTACTTTATCCCACATTGTATAGGTGCGTGTTTGGCTAATTGAAATTCCTCCCATTAATGCCCTGCAGGTTATTGTTTTATAACCAGTAACATTTACATCTGCCAATAATGTAGGAACTTGCTTCATTTGTACTACAAGCCCATTCCTATCTGCAATCTTCGACAGTTTTGCTTCCGATGCTTCATAACCAACAGAACTGAATTGCAATACATCTTTACGTGATTGCACTGCAATAAAAAAGTTTCCATCAGCACCTGTTACGACTCCCTTTTTTGTCCCCTTTATAAGAATGGACACACCTGCCAATGGCTCCTTCGTAACAGCATCAATAACGTTACCGCTTACAATGTTTCGATTAGGTGCAGGAGCTTCCACAAAAAAACCCAACGTAACCACAGGTAAAGTAGCAACATGTTCAACTGTATCTCTTAAAGCAACTTTACCCGTTTGTGCTTTCCCTTTTTCAGCAAACAAAGCAGCTGGTAAAAGCAGCGATGCTGCATAACGTATAAAGCGTGAAGCAGGTTTTAATTCTACTAATTGTAAAGGTCTGTTCAGTTGCTCGTTTGTAAATCTGCCACAGCTGCTTCCATCATAATTGTGGAAGAAAGAAACGATATCTTCCTCGCTCTTAGTTGTAAAATCAATCACATTTTTTTTGCAGGAGCCGCAAAAACGCCCCTGCTCAGCCGGGCTCATTTTATTCCAGTCTTCATGACAAGGTTCAGGAATACTGATGTAGAATTTTTCGTTCATAGCAATCTTGTTTGGTTCAGTAAATAATAAAGCTTTACCAGTTGCTTTTAATGATTGATGCAACCATTTTCAACATTACACAACACAGCAAAAAAATATTTTTACCTAACTTCCGGCCTCAACCTGTTTGACTTGGCATTTATTAAGGGAAAAGATGAAACCACATTATCGGACACAGAACTGGTAGAACTGTACCGGGGCAATGGCGATTTAACGATACTGAGTTCGTTATACCAACGCTATATGGATCTGGTATATGGTATCTGTCTCAAATACCTGAAAGATGCAGAAACAGCCAAGGATGCCGTCATCAATATTTACGAAGAACTGATCAGCAAACTGAAACAACACGAGGTAAGCAATTTCAAAAGCTGGCTCTACACCCTCAGCCGCAACCACTGCCTTATGCAGTTGCGGAAAGAAAAAGGGCAGCAGACCGTAGAAATGACCGAATCATTTATGCAAAACGGTGAAATGATGCATCCA
>JAACZX010000296.1 GCA_009996555.1 Chitinophagaceae bacterium
GTTTCACATACTGATATGAATGGCGGTATCACCGGTGCTGTGTCTGATTATGGACGTACGCTGGTGAAAAAATTATCGTTTGGTGCAGCCAGTTATTTTAAGGTGGAAGCAGACCGTATCAATCTCGGCCATATTGAAAACAGCAAGGGCATAAAAATAATTGGCTTGCTGGGTGTGCAGCTGTTCAAACAGTTTGAAATGATCATTGACTACGAGAACAGCGAACTGCATCTGCACCATATCAATAAAAAAGAAGCAAAAACATACCGGCACCCGATGTTGAACGATACCTCGGCCTATTCCGAATTTGATATCAGTTTACTGGATTATAAAATACTCGCCTTTGGAAAACTGGGAAATAAAAAACTCACCTTCCTGGTTGATACGGGTGCAGAATCAAATGTGCTCGACAGTCGTTTATCTGAAAATGTAATGGACAGTGTTACCATTACACGCCGTATAACTTTGAATGGGGCTGGCAACAGTAAAGTAGATGCGTTGTATGGCGATGTGCGGAACCTGGTAATGGGAGGGCGTTCAATTTCCAGCATGCCGGTATTGGTGACCAATCTGTCGAAAATGTGTTCGGCTTATGATCGTTGTCTCGACGGTATGTTGGGCTACGATTTCCTGTCGTTGCACAAAATTGGGTTTAACTTTGTAAAACGGAAGATGTATATATGGAAATGATCAGATCCATATCGTTGATCACGATCCGCCCGTGGATGATGGCGCTGCTGTTCCTGCTCATGGCCGGCAGTAACGGCTATGCACAACCGCCTGTAAAATCATTTGTGGTGAAAAAGGATCATATCTACATCACCCTCGGCAAAAATATTTCCCAGCAGGAGCTGGATGCCTTTATTGCACAATACAGTTTGCAGGAACTTGATCTCAAAACATTCTTCAAAAGCAATAAACCCGATTCATTGTTTAAACTGGGCTGGCAGGTACAGCTCAATAACAGCGAAATAGTAGTGATCAGCAAAAGCATGCAGCCTGCAGGTAAACTGGATGATCCTGTGGAGAAAATATTGCTGGCGCAAAAAATCTTTTTTAATGGTTATGGTGCTTCAAACAAAGAACCGTTGTATGGGGTAAACCGGTTTAAACGCAAATATCCCTTTGCTGTAAACGATTCGCTTGTAACCTTCTTTTTCAGGGGCTACCAGCAGGCAGCAAAAGTGATGCTGGCAGGCACATTCAATAACTGGGATCCTGAAGCATTGCGTATGAAAAAAGTTGACAGCGGATGGGTTGCCTTTGTAAAGCTTGGTGCAGGCAAACATTATTACAAGTTTATTGTGGATAATAAATGGACCATTGATAAAGACAATGAACTGGTGGAAAACGATGGACAGGGGAATGATAACTCGGTCTATTATAAAACCAATTATGTATTTGCACTAAAGGGAAATACAAAAGCAGGAAAAGTGGTGGTGGCCGGCAGCTTCAATAACTGGGACCCCAATGAAATTACAATGGACTTTTTTGGTGAAGGCTGGATCAAACATCTGTACCTCGCCGAAGGAACGCATACCTATCGTTTTGTTGCCGGTGGTAACTGGTTTGCCGATCCTGCAAACCCCGAAACGTTCCCCAATGAATTTGGCGAAACAAACAGTGTGATCTGTATGGGCAAACCCCATGTGTTTGTATTGAAAGGTTATACCACTGCAAAGCGTGTAATGCTGCTGGGTTCATTTAATCAATGGCGCAATTTTGAATTGCAGATGCATAAAACAGATACAGGCTGGGTGTTGCCCTATGTATTGGGTCATGGTAACTACGAATACACATTTGAAATTGACGGACGCAAACCTGTTGATGCTGTAACACGCAAAGAAAAAGCAAACGAAGTGCTGGTGATTGCGCCCAATTATCAGTTCCGTTTACAGGGATATGCAGCAGCAAAGCAGGTGTGTGTGGCCGGCGATTTCAATAACTGGTCGCCCAATGGTTTTCCCATGCGTAAAGAAGCAGGGGAGTGGGTGCTGGAGCAACACCTTTATCCCGGCAAGCGCTTGTATAAATTTGTAATTGATGGCAAATGGATCGTTGATCCTGCTAACAAACTCCGTGAGCCAAATGAATTTGGTGAAGAGAATTCAGTGATGTGGATGGAATACCGGTAATGGTTTGTTTCTGGAATACGTTCTTACCTGTACATTTTCAAATGCTGTCATATACCGCTTCTGCATACTGTAATGCCTCTTCGTAATGAAAAAAGATATTCTTGGGTGGTTCATTAATGTCAAAACCCCATAAACCTGACAGGCCATATTTGTTTAGGTCTGAAAGCAGAAAAGCAATATCATATTTATTCTCAAAGACCGGCAGTTCAAACAAGGGACTCAACGCATCAATCAATGAATTTCCGAAGGAGTATTTCAACAGCGACATGTCCAGCAGAAGTGACAGGGGGCGCATGGTAAGCAGGTTCACTGTTAATTGCTGATTGATATAACGACAATCCGGTGCAGCCTTACTGCCATCTGGAAGTTCACCCTTCAACCTCACAAGCATGATGCTCTTTCCTTCATACTTAAAAAAATCAACAGCTACATTTTGTTCTTTATAATACTCAGCTTTGTAAGGTTTAAAATTTGTCATGTTTTAATTAGTGTCAGGGTACCAAATTTGCCAGCCATGTACAAATGCCCGGGTGAAAACAGGTAATGAAGTTATATAGAAAAGCTGATAGTAATTAATGAGGCAGACGAAAGCCGGATTTGCAATTAGCTGATAGTACAAAATCATGTTCAAACTGCATATAGCACCAGGTTACCGGTAGCCCGTTTGTAGTCCGTCATGATGTTTATTTCAAACGTCTTTTTAAAAGTTGTGCATTAAATGCAACTACGATTGTGCTCAAACTCATCAGCACCGCACCAAAGGCAGGACTAAGCATGATATTCCATTTATACAAAACACCTGCTGCCAATGGAATGGCAATAATGTTGTAACCCGCAGCCCACCAAAGGTTTTCTATCATTTTGTGATAGGTGGCTTTGCCAAACAGAATAAGATTGGAGATATCTTTTGGATTAGAGTTCACTAAAATAATATCTGCTGTTTCTGCTGCAACATCAGTGCCTGAACCAACTGCAATACCAACATCTGCCTGTGCCAATGCAGGAGCATCATTTACGCCATCACCGGTCATGGCAACAAATTCTGATTTGTTCTGCAACTCTTTTACTTTATCCAGTTTTTCATGAGGCAATACATTGGCTAAAAAACCATCCATCTTTAATTCATCACTCACATGCTTTGCAACTTTTTCATTATCGCCGGTGAGCAACAGATTTTTTATTCCTGCTT
>JAACZX010000297.1 GCA_009996555.1 Chitinophagaceae bacterium
TGCAACTGGTACAAAAAGGTGAGAAGGTATTGGTATCTGCACCCAGCAACACTGCTGTTGATCATTTGGCAAAAGGATTACTGCAGCAAGGCATTAACCTGTTACGTGTAGGTAATGCAACCAAAGTAGATGAACTCATTTTCAATCATACCCCCGAAGGAAAACTCAACAACAGCAAAGCGCTGAAAGAAATCAAAGAACTGAAAAAAAGAGCGGAAGAGTTTCGCCGCATGGCGTTGAAATATAAACGCAGCTTTGGCAAAGCAGAACGGGAACAACGCAGTTTGTTGTTTAAAGAAGTAAAGAACATCCGTACCGAAATAAAAAAGCTGCAACACTACAACGAAGAAAAACTGTTTGATGATGCACAGGTCATTGCAGGAACGCCGATTGGTTTGTATGATGCAGAATTAGGCGACAGAATCTTTACCACATTGGTGATTGATGAAGCCGGGCAATGCATTGAACCATTGGCCTGGTGCATTTTTCCATTGGCTGAAAAGATCGTGCTGGCCGGTGATCACTGGCAGCTACCTCCTACTGTGTTAAGCAATGAAGCAGCCATACTCGGCTTCAACCGTTCGATACTGGAAGTAGCTATTGAGAAAATGCAATCGGCATCACTGCTCAACATTCAATACCGCATGCGTAAGACCATTGCGGGTTTCAGCAGCAGTTATTTTTACAACGATCTGTTGCATACAGCCGAGCATTTAGCCGATACCGGTGTGCACTTAACGTTTATTGATACAGCCGGTTCGGGTTACAACGAAACACATGGCCCCGATGGTGTGAGTCTGCAGAACGAAGGTGAGCTGAATATTGTTCGCCAACTGATAGAACGTGAACAACTGGATGTACAACATACAGCGTTCATCTCTCCTTACTCCGGACAAGTAGCAGCAGCAAAAGAACAACTGCCAAAAGGTTTGCGCATCAGCACCATTGATAGTTTTCAGGGACAGGAAAAAGAAACCATCATTGTATCGTTGGTGCGGAGTAATGATGATGGAACGATTGGCTTCTTAAAAGATTACCGACGGATGAATGTTGCAATTACAAGGGCTAAAGAACAACTTTTTGTGATTGGCGACAGTGCAACCATTGGTGCCGATCCGTTCTATAATCAGTTCTTAACCTATGCAGAAAAGCAGGGAACATACAGAACCGTGTGGGAGTTTGAATTGTGATTTGCCACTAAGTCACGAAAGCACAAAGATTTCACAAAGAACAGCAGACCTGACAGGTTAAGGATACTAAGGGTGTTACAAAAACTATTTGTCCATTGCTGTATGTAGCTCAACCTGTCAGGTCAAGTAAATAAGTTACAACTTCTTCACCTGCTTCACATAATCGTATTGCAGATCTTCATGCATGGCTGCAACGGCTTTCTCAATTTTCTTTACTTGTGCTTTGTAAATATTGGTGATGGTTGCATTGAGGTTGATACCTCTTCCCAGCCCTGTTATCTTTTCACACACGTGTATCAACACCTCTGCCTCCACTGTTTCACTTCCGCTAAAGCGAATGTATTTGGTTGCAATCCGCACAATCTTACGTACGGTTTTCTTAGCATAGTAGGCATTGCCTGTATTTACCTCTTCAAACAGCTCATCTACTTCTTCGTTTACATGTTTTATGTAGAGTGCGGTGTCATCCGCTTCAAACAACAGGTATGTAAGCAGTTCTTTATTCTCTTTTTTAAACCTGGCCAAACGCAAACACAGTTCGGTTACTTTGCTTTGCGGCAGTTGTTGCAGTTCCAGTTTAATTTCCTGTACGGTAGCAGCTTTCATGTGAAAATTTATTATTGCTTTTTTGCCACATAGAATAACCAAACCTTATTGCCCATCCCGACTTACAAATTAATCATCGTCAATTTTTGCAAATCCCAAGCTTAAGAATGGTTATTTCATACTTATTGTTGCGGTTTTGCATCCACCACTTCTATTTCAAACACCAACATACTGTTCGGTGGAATTTTAGGCGAACGTGTACGGATGGAATAGGCAAGCCCGGAAGGAATAACAATTTTTATTTTACCGCCCACTTTGCAATACGGTAACGCCAGTTGCCAGCCACGGATCAAACGGTTCAATGGAAAAGTGGCAGGTTTTTCTTTTGTTTGATCGAAAACTGTACCATCGCTGAACAAATAGCCTTTGTAAAACACAGTAACCGTATCGGTAACAGCAACAGCTTTACCTGTTCCCTCTTTTACAATGCTGTAATACACATCCTCAGCTTTTTGTTTTGCATCTGTTTTACCGGCAGCAATTGCCTGCTGCATCATCTCTTCATCGAGTTTTGCCTGTTGTATACTATCAACATTTGAAAACGGCGCAAGCACAGGTGCTTTTGCTGAAGTAGTTGATAATTCTTTGAATGATCCGTTACCACGTTGAGCCCAAACCTGTTGTACCTGCAATGCACCAGGTTGCTTTTTCAAGTTTGCAGTAAACGATGCTGCAGATTTTACAGCACCCCATTTGCCATTTACTTTGCAGGTGCCGATCAGTTTCCATTTATGCTGTTCAGGCAAAAAAACATAACCGGAATACAACGTATAGTTCAAAGCAGAATCACTTGCTGTTGCGATGTATAACTGAACAGGTTTATCTGCAGCAAATGCATGTTCCCATTCAAGACTGTTTCCATCTTCTTCATCCACATCAATGCCTTTGGTAACAATGGTTGCCCCTGCAGGAAACGAAAACAAAATATCCTGTTCTTTTTTATCTGCTTCCAAAAACAGTTTTACATCATCAACCTGTATGCCTGCCTTTGCCTCTTTTTTTGTAGTAATCTTTTGCATGTACAGCTGTGCAAGTAATCCACCGGAACGTAAACTATCAGCCAGTGTATAAGGCTGTGTATTGTTTTTTTGTGCGAACGTGCTGCTGCAAACAGCTGAGAGTGATAACAGAATGAGAATACAATATTTCATAAAACAGTATAAGGCTTCAAACTTACTAAAGCAGAAGCAAATGAAAGAAAAGAGAAATGCGTGTGAAAAAAATCAACGTATCATGGTAATGATGCCTTTACGGGTGTACAGTTTTCCATCAATACCTAATCCCGTAAATTGCCAGATATATGAACCCGGATCCTGTAATCTTCCTTTATAAGTTCCATCCCATCCGGCATCACCTTCAACCCAACTGAAGAGTTCCATTCCCCAGCGGTTAAACACTTTGAATGAATACATTTTTCTGATGCCATCCGTTACAGGATAAAACCTGTCGTTAAGGCCATCATTGTTTGGCGTAAATGCTGTAGGCAGATACACTGTTACCTCTTTG
>JAACZX010000298.1 GCA_009996555.1 Chitinophagaceae bacterium
AGTAAACGTGTAGGAAAATCCTCGCCTGTTCTTGTGTCCAGTACTGTCCAGTTAACACCGTTATTAGAGCCGGCAAGGTTCCAATTCAACGGATCACGTTCTTCCACATCATTTGCAGATGTGATCGTGTATCGGGTAACAATAGCAGGCATTGTTGACCGGTATTGTACCCATAAAGCTTTCTTCCCATTTTGATAATATTTTGTATTAATGTCGTTATCAATAATGTTTGGAAAGTTTTCAGTGGGCCGGTTACTTACAAACTGTGCAGTAAGAATACCACCATTATCAGTAAGATCAAATGCTGCTGTATCACCCACTGGTGCAGAGCCGTATGTTACTTTCATTTCTGCAGCAATAAAAGCAGCTCTGTCCAGAAGTTGCTGACGCAGCACATTGTTCCGCTGATCGGCTGTGGTTGTTTCTTCCACTGCGTTTACTCCTAAGCGCTCCTGTAACTGCTGAAGATAAAGGCTGCGTGGCAACACATGTGTGCCCCAGCTTTCCCAATAACCGGAGTTGGTTTGTTTTAAACCTACGCAACCAATGCCCCAGTTCATAGCTGTTGGCGGACTTTCCACTTCAATGTCGCTTTTAAAGGAGCGGCAATTCCAAAACAGCGTTTGTGCTCCTGCCCATCCATGACCGGTTCCTGATGCACCCCTGTTCTGTACCCTGATCTGTCCTCCATAAACATTATCATACAATTGACCTGTACTGTAACGATGGTGCGGGCCAATATCTGCAAATGTGTTATCAGCAACGCAATCAAGAAATACATTGGGCCCGGGAACTTTTGATCCACTCACATAATCGTGCCTGCCGCCCCATGTCATACAACGTTGAAACAGGTTACTTGTGCTGTTTCCTTCAAGATTAAATGAGTATTTTCTTCCGCCTGTTGTTACCGATACGGGATCGATCATTGCACAATCTTCCACAGTATTGAAGCGAGACATGTTTGAAAGATTGACGCAGGCATATCCAAAATATTTTGCCACTACTTTACGCACCCATCCATTTTCAACACGGTTAAATACCACTGCATTCCATCCATGACTTTCATCACTTGTGCTTGCGTAAAAAGATTCAATACGCATATTTTCAACACCGGTATGATTGATGCGGCCTGTGATGGAAGATTTAAACAACTCTCCTCCACCATACTCTGTCTGGATCGGATCCACTACAGGAATATCAAGTGTTATTTTGTTGCCTTCCACTGCCTGCACCTGGCGTTCATAAGTTGTTTTGTATCCGGAAGCTGTCCATCCATATTGCCGCATATCAACTACATCAATCCATGCGTCGTTGGGTGTTTTTTGTAAGACTACTTTATCGCCTGCAACAAACGAATGACCGGCAGCAACATCCAATACCTTTGTACCTGTTGGAACAAACGCTGTGGTGATACGCACCTTGGAGCCCGCTACTTCTCCATAACCACTTCCACTTCCCTGTACAACAATGAAGTTGTGTTGCGATTGCTGCGTTGCAATCAGAACCGTTCCGTTTACAAGATTACCTTCACCACGCAATACCACTCCGCTTGTACGGATCAGCAAACTGCCTTCAACAGGATATACACCTGCTTTAAGCAAAACAGCTCCACGAAAGCCATTGGCATCGGGAGTACGTGCCGAAACCCGATCGATGGCATCCTGTATCAACTTCCGGCAATCGCCGTCAATAGCGGTAACGGTTTCAACAACAGGGAGGTCGGGAATTTTAACTCCACCACCTTTATAACCTGCATTGGAAAAATCAGGGATCTGGTTTACGGCATTTATCTGCCCTCGGTTTGCATATTTGTTGTAGTGCAACTTTCCATCCTGCAAGGATACAAGTGGAGCCTGTGCAATAACAAGACTGTTGAAAAGAAGAAGAATGACCGACAGAGAAAAAAATCTGTACGGTCGTTGTCGGGGAAAAATACGGAATGTAAAAATCGTTTTCATGATTATTAATTTGAGTACGAACAAACTCAAATTTTTCCGTTAATTCTTACCTCCATTATTCCAATGATTAAAAGATATTAACCTTGTACATTTTATTTTTAAACGCAACAGTTTATTCCTTTTTTGAGGAAGCAGCGCCTACATCAGCAGGATGTAATATTCGTACAGTAACAGCACTACCTGAAACTTCATCAGCACCAATATCTTTCACCCCACTTCTTTTTTGCCCGTCCATATCCACAAGCACTGCTGTATAATTTCCTTTTGCTGCATCAATAGCCGGACTTCCTTTTTGCAAATGATAAACACCGCTCTTATCCTTCAACAACATCGGATCTTTTACTACAAAACCTGTTGAAGGTATATCTACTGTTGTTCCTGTTTGAAAGAACATATTTCCTTCGGCTGAATAATGAGCGGTCGGACCTACAAGTGATACAGCAGGACCGCCACCAACAACAATATTATTTGCAATAGTTACATAGGTTGAGCCTAACCCGTTTGGTCTTGCTGTTTGTGCAATATTCGTTTTGTTGTTCACGAGTGTATTGAATGCAATAATGATCCTGTCTGGTCTGTCATGCGAAGTAAGTGGTGCACCATCAGCTACCTCTGCCCCGCCATTGCCGATATTGATACCAACACTGCAGTTTTCAAAATGGTTGCTGTGAATGAGATGATCGTCACCAAAAATGCGCAGACCGGGTGTATTGATAAAATAATTTCCATACACCTGGTTAAAGTTGCCATGACGCAATGTAAACTGTGCCGGAGAATTACGAATGGTATTATACCTTACAATTACTCTTGATGCTTTTACTGAAATCAATTCATTCTCTCCATCACAATCTTCAAACAGGTTGTACTCAATAATGCTGTTGCTTGAAGACAAACTGAAACCACTTAATCCAAACTGTAATGCTTCTGCACCATTACGGTTACCCTGATTCTTATGCTTATTAAAATAATTGCGATGAATGTGAAGGCGTTCCGCAATTTGAGAGCCCACTCCTTTTACAGCAATAAATTTCCCGAGTGAATCTTTGTTCTGAAATGTATTGTGGTCAATTTCATGATCGCTTCCGGCTAATGTAAGATAATCGCCGGTTCCGGGCGTTTCAAATACGTTACCTGTCCAGCGGCAAAACGATGTGCCATTGGAGCTTCTTGCTTTTGATGCAGCATGTGTGAATTTAAACCCACGGATAATAACATATTTTGCAGGGCTCACAAGATTAATACCGCCTGCCCCTGTTATTTCTACAAGCCCTGCAGTTTCTGCCTTAATGGTTACAGGTTGCGTTTGCGTACCAATTACGTTTACAAGAATATCCTT
>JAACZX010000655.1 GCA_009996555.1 Chitinophagaceae bacterium
CAGGCACAGGCGACAGTAAAAAATTTGGCGACAAAACAAAATGGATCGGTGTAAAGCAACAGTTCTTTAATGCAACAGTTATTTCAGTAAACAGTTTTGCATCTGCTGAAACAAACTGGACTGTTCCTGAAGAAAAAGAAGATTCATTGCAAAAGGTAATGGATGTAAATACAACGCTTCGTTTTAACCTGGCAGGTTTATCGGAAGGAACTATTCCTATGCAGTTGTATTATGGACCCAACGATTTTCATACACTCCAGGCTATTGGTAATAAACTGGAAAGCCATGTGCAGCTGGGTTATGGCATTTTTGCATTTGTAAAATACATCAACCGCTATGTGGTAATGCCTGTGTTCGATTTCTTTAATAAGAATATCGCCAGCATGGGTATTGTGATCCTGTTGCTTACATTCTTTATCCGTCTCATTATTTCTCCGCTTACTTATTCAAGCTACCTCAGTGGTGCGAAGATGAAAGTATTGCGTCCGGAAATTGAAGAGTTGAAGAAGAAGCATGGTGGCGATCAGCAGGCCATGAGCATGGAGCAAATGAAACTGTTTCGCCAGGCAGGTGTAAATCCTTTAGGCGGTTGTATTCCTGCATTGTTACAGATCCCCATCTTCTTTGCATTATATAGCTTCTTTAATGCCAATATTGGTTTACGTGGCGAAAGCTTTTTATGGGCAAAAGATCTGTCGGCTTACGATAGTATTGCACATCTGCCTTTCAGTATTCCTTTTTATGGCGATCATGTGAGTTTGTTTACCATAACAGCAACTATTACCAGTTTGCTGATCTCGGTTTACAATCAGTCAATGACACCCACACAGGATAACCCGGTGATGAAGTACATGATCTATTTCTTCCCCATTATGCTGTTGTTCATCTTTAATGGTTTACCATCGGCATTAACATGGTATTATACTGTGTCGAATGTTGTTACGCTCGGTTTACAGTTAATTATCCAGAAGTTTATCATTAACGAAGAAAAACTGCATGCAAAACTGCAGGAGAATAAAAAGAAACCTGTCAGCAAATCAAAGTGGCAGGAGCGTCTTGAACAAATGCAGAACAGCAACCAGAAATTGCAGGACATGCAGAAGAAAACAGGTGGTAAAAAATAATCTTAACATAAGTTACTGAAACCCCGGCCAATGTGCCGGGGTTTTTTGTTTCGGCAGAATGCAACTTGGCATACTATTTTTATATCTTTATCGTGTACAGAATAATACAAAACATGAAGTACCTACTTAAGACGGGATTGTTCTTTTTATTGATGGGATTGGTAACAGGCCTGCATGCACAACAGGTGTATGGTGAGGGAATGGTAACCTACAACATTGTGGTGAATACCGGTAACAACGAAACAAAGGCGGCCGATCTTCTTGATGGCGCCACCCAAAAGATATTTTTTAAAGGTGTGAATACCCGTACAGAACTATCGAGCATACTGGGCAAAACAATTACGCTGCACGATTCCCGCCAGGGGAATGCGGTTGTAATGAATGAATATGGTGAGCAAAAGATCCTCATCCGTATGACAAAAGATGATTACGAAGACCGCAACAGCAAATACGCAGGTATTCAGTTTGAGTATCTTCCCGAAACAAAGAAGATAATGGGCTATAACTGTAAGCTGGCTATTGCTAAATTAAAAGATGGCAGCACGTTCAGGGTGTATTATACATCCGAGCTTGTGTTCCAGAATAAAGATTATGGTGCACAGTTTAAAAACCTGCCCGGGTTTCCGCTGGAGTATGAGTCGGAGCTGGGTAAAATGAAAGTAACATGTATTGCCGATAAGGTGAGTTTTGATCCTATACCTGCTGCACTGTTCGATACACCTAAAACAGGTTATCGTGAGATGACGTACAATGAAGTAAAGAATATTCGCAAGAATTAAGGAATAATGAACTGCAAAAGAAAACCCCGATTTTTAATCGGGGTTTTTTAATTTATTTGATTTCCTTTTGTGGAGTCTTAAACTTACTCAGAATTACTTTCTGTTTTACCGGAAGAACGTAAAGTGTATTTCCTTTCTGGAATGTAACTGTACTGCCTTTTACAACAGAATTAGTATTTCCTGTTGTGCTTGAAAAAGTAAAACCGCTTTTGAAACGAAAACCGTTCTGAAGACTGAGAGGGTTGTTTTTCAGATTAATGGAGGTAAGCGTTGATTTTGTATTCTTCTTTTTTCCACCACCAGAATAAAAGGAAGCAGATGAAGCAGAATAAAACACAGCAAAACAGCTCACAATCATCAGACTGTTACGCAGAAAGTTTTGGCGATATGTTGTTTTGGCTGTCATTTGGTTACAAATTTAAGGATTTATAAAAGGAACTGTCAAGCCGTCTATCATATTTTTATAACTATATTAACGTATGTTGATAACTAAATGTTACAAAGCTTCTGTAATATTTCTGAAATAGGGGTTAAATTACAGTAACCCACCCGCAACTACATGAAACAAAACCCCTCCAGAAACGATAAAGAAGAGATCAGGGAATTACTTCGCCTGTACGAGAATTTAAAGAACGGTCGTTCGCATTCATTCCTTGAGGAAGAAAGTTTTGAAAAGCTCATAGATTATTTTGACGATAAAGAAGATATCCCCCAGGCCTTGCAGGCTGCTGAACTGGGGATTGAGATCTATCCCTATTCTTCCCTGCTGTTGGTTAAAAAAGCCGACCTCTTACTCGCAACCCGTCAATACCAGGCTGCACTTGATATACTTGACCAGGCAGAACTTCTTGACCATAATGACATTAACCTCTTTATTCTTCGCACAGATGCTTACCTGGCACTTGACCAGCAGGAAAAAGCTGTAGAGCTGCTTGAAGAAGGATTGCAGCTTTTTTCAGGTGAAGAAAGGCTGGAACTTTTGTTTGAGTTAGCGGATGTGTATGATGATTATGAAGAGTTTGAAAAAGTGTTCGACTGCCTGAAGCTTATTTTAGAAGAAGAACCTACCAATGAAGAAGCTCTGTATAAGATCTGTTTCTGGACAGATTTTACCGGCCGTAATGAAGAATCAATAAAGCTTCATCTCAATATCATCAATGATCATCCTTACAGTGAGCTGGCATGGTTTAATCTTGGAGCAGCCTACCAGGGTTTAAAGCTATACGAAAAGGCCATTGATGCATATATGTACTGCATTGCCATTGATGAGAAATTCGATTATGCTTACCGCAACATTGGTGATGCCTATATCCGTTTGCGCAAGTACAAGGATGCTATTGAAATGCTGGAAAAAGTTTTAGAGTTGAGCCGCCCTGAAGAAGT
>JAACZX010000470.1 GCA_009996555.1 Chitinophagaceae bacterium
GCACTCATACCACAGGAGTATGCAGAAGGCACATTGGAACGTTTCAGAATTACACTTTCTCATCTAAATGCCTTCCTGCAATGGAAGTACAATTTAAAAGATGTTGAACTCCGCCAAATCAACCATGAGTTTGTCACCGATTTTGATTTTTATATCCGCTCCGTTCGCAAGTGTGCAAACAACACAGCCGTCAAGTACAGTAAATACTTCCAAAAAATCATCCGCATCTGCATTGCCAACGGCTGGATGGAAAAAGATCCTTTTATCAATTTCAAAGTCAAATTAAAAGTAGTAGACAGAGCATTTCTTTCTGAAGAAGAATTGGAAGCCATTCAAACCAAAGAGTTCGAATCAGTCCGTTTAAGCCAGGTAAGGGATATTTTCATCTTCTCCTGCTTTACAGGTTTAGCGTATGCAGATGTTTTAAAACTTACATCTGGTCACGTTAGCACGGGAATTGACGGTGAAAAATGGCTCTTTGTCAATCGTACAAAAACCGACACGCCTTCTCGTGTTCCACTGCTGCCGGTACCATTAGAGATAATCGAAAAATACAGTACCGACCCGGTGTGTAAAAACAAAGGCAAATTACTGCCTGTTTCAAGCAATCAAAAGATGAATGCATACCTGAAAGAAATCGCAACGCTTTGCAACATACCCAAAGACTTAACCTTTCATATTGCCCGTCACACATTCGCAACTACTGTTACACTCAATAACAATGTTCCTATTGAAAGCGTTTCAAAAATGCTCGGCCATAAAACCATTAAAACCACCCAACATTACGCTAAGCTGTTAGACAAAAAAGTAAGTCACGACATGCAAGCTCTAAGAATTAAGTACAAAAATGAAAGCCAATCTGAAGAACATAAGATCAGCTAGCATTTTTTAAAATGAGAGTGGTAAGATTTATAAATGAATAATCATTAACTGCAAGTGCATGGCCTTTTATTCCAGCAAACACAACCGCTTGTTTACTTCCCTTATACTACAAAAATCAGCATCCCACTTTTCTCCGGGCACGAGGCCAAGCCATTCTGAATACTCTGCTTGTTCCGGGTGATCCTTTGTGTTAAAAATTTTCAACATTGCTGCGTAACCACCAAGTCCACCGCAATCCTCAGGCGGACAAGCGCCACCTCCAGCAACACAGTATGGTCGTTCAATTTCTTCTTCAACTACTCTTTCAAAAACAACCCTATGCTTCCAGTTATCTCCGAAATCGTAGATATATACAAAGTCATTTTGCTTAACAAATACAAGTTTTATTTTTGACCGCCTGGCATCCTTTGTCACTAAATCATGGGCTGTATTTCCATCGTTAATAATTTCCGCATAACATACCTTATCCAAAAAACCATTCTCCGAAAAATGAAACAAATGGCAATTCTCCCATCCAAATGCCCCCTGTATTGCCAAATGGAATTTGTAAAAAGTATAATCATGAGGAACAACTATTCTCCGCCATACATATGGCCTGCTGTCAATCAGCTCTATATAAAACTGCAATCCTACCATAAAATATATTCTTAATTAAAAAAATCAAATTGTAATTGACTTTGTAAGCATTAAAACAAACAGCCCACTCTAAGAGTAGGCTGTAATCTAAATCAATTATTTAACTACACCGTTTGCTTAGTCGGCGTTGTATTTACTATTGTATCAATTGCTTGCCGTACCAAATCATTTAAGGAAATTTTCTTAACACTTGCATAGATAGCGGCCTGCCTATGCAATTCCATCGGTATTCTCACATTGAAACTTCCTTTGTAAGTTTTTTCGGGCTCCTTTCCCAACTCTTTACATGTAGCGATGTAATCATCTACTGCTTCATGAAAAGCCTTTTTTAACTCTTTCACTGTTGTTCCTTCAAAACTTACAAGATCATTGATGCCGATTATCTCACCGAAAAAAACTTCGTCTTCTGCGCTGAAATGCACGGTTGCTAAATATGTCTTGTATTGTAAGATGTCATTCATCTTTAATTAATCCTTGTTCTTTTAATGTTGCTACTACTTGATTAACCTGGTAGCTCTTTAAAATTTTGCCGGGGTGGGGTTTGTGTAAATTGATAATGTGTTTCGAAGTCGTCTCTGCAAACTTCCTTCTCGAACCACCTGTCTTCCCGGTATTAACTTCTGTATATCCAAAATGTCCAAGTAATGTAATGAGTTCATCCCAGGTAAAATCGCTGGGTTTGGATAACAATCTTGCTTTTAGCTTCTCAATTTTGGCCATTTCAAAAATTTAGTTCGGTTTGACTCTGTACTCATAAAAACATGGTTTATAATTGAAAAATATGCCCGAGGGCTATCATAATAATGCAACTAAATTGCAGTTGCAAATTACGACACTTTTTCTTTGCAACCAAAAAATAGTTGCAATCACTATTCCGCATTATAAATCAAATACTTAAACATTTTCACCCCCTCCTCATCTTCCTCAACCCATTCAACACATCCATCAACTTACTATCCAGCGACCGCATCGTATTCATCTCCGTTTTGCTGAAACAATTGTACAGGTTCTGCCAACTCAGCTGTTCCTTCCTCGAAGTCCGCACCTGCCCACTCAATAGTTTTGCCACATCACGCAAGTTGCGGTTCAGCAACTGACCGTTATCCTGCAACAGACGTACATATAAACCCAATTCCTCCACAGTCCAGTTCAGGTGCAGCAAAGATTCTGCATCAGTTGAAGATGAAGGAACAGCAACGGGTGTCACTTGTTTTTGCTCCATCATAAAAAACTCCTGCTGAAACATACTTAAAACAGCATCCCTCACACTTTGTTTGCCGGGTTCAAGCCCTGCAATTTGCTCAACAGCAAAATGATCCAGCTCGTAAATCTGCGATAAACAAAACTGCAACCGTTCATTCCTTTCCTCTTTTGTATGTATCTCGTGCTTCAAATGCATCAACAACGTCTTACAAAACGGACCTGCATTAAAATTCATCCCGATCAACAGATCCACAAACCCCGAATATAAAAACACATCATCCTTCTTCCCTGGTAAACACAACATGTGGTCAAACAGATGTGTTATATAATCAAGCAACCGAAAACTGATAGACCGTTGCGAGTGACCATCCAGTATCGGCTCAACAGAAATTCGAAAAGCCTGTTGAAAACCCTCTTCCACCTCACTTCGTTCCAGGCAATCCATTACCCGTTCAAAATCTTTGCGTAATTGCGTTTGCATTTTCTGCAGGTAGTGCAATGGCACCGCAGCCTCGCAATCAAAATATACCGGGTATTCTGTTTTAAGAAAATCGAGTAGCAACTCCAACACGTCAATCAATGTTCCAATCAGCTTCAACACATTCCTGTCCTTCCGCTTTAACTGTCGCTCTTTATACAACAGCAACTGGTTTTTAAGACGTGTAATACTCTGCTGATGCTGCCGCACATAAAATTCCCGTTGCTTACTACGGTTAAAATGAAACATCCGGTTACGAAAATTCTGCAACACAGCATCCGCTTCCCGTTGTATCAGGTTGCAATAAGTCTGTAACTGCTCCTCTGTAAGCGTTACCGTTCCATCAAAATTCAATCGAACTAAATCGTCGAATAAAGCAAGTTCATAGGCCATAGTAAGCGTCCCACTGGTTTGGTGGGTCGCAAACTTATGGCCTCACAAATTATCAGGAGGTCGGTTTCAGGAGTAAATCAATCGGTTTCAGGAATTTCTTTCTCAATCAATGCGCATCATCCCGTAATACAAAAACTTTCAACTTGCGTTGTGTTCTCTCCAGCACAAAAGCATATTGTTTCAACGCCGTTTCAATTGCAGAAAATGTTTCCAACCGGCTTGCAAACGAAAGATCAATTCGGTATGAAATACCGGTTTCATCCAGCACAGGAAATACAATCGCCACCGACTGGTTCAAAAAATTAACCAGCGCTCTCAACTCTCCATTTTGCAAGTAAGATTTTTCCTTCGCAGCTAAACGGTTAACCGTTTTTTGCTGCTTGCTTTTCAGTTGTAAACTATCGCCGGTAAAACGTAATAGCCAACAATCTATCAAACGCTCTTCAACCCTTCCCTCAAAGGCTGTATAATCGTTCAGGTATTGCAGCAGCAAGGGATAAAGCAAATCTGCTTTCTCAACCGGCACAACAAAGTCAAGTGAATAAAGATGTTCCTTACTCCATTCACCATAACGGCTATCTGTAAACGCCATGTGCAGCAGCATACTATCCTTCACTTCACATAAAATTTGTTTCGTCGAAAGTGCAGGATAAAATTTATGTACAACCGTGTTATACAATTCATGCAGACTGCTGTTGGTAATAGCCCTGCCATGTGTAATACCATTCGTAACCCGGTAGCGGTTACCACTGGGCAAGCCTGCGTTATAGCCTTTGATCAATAAAGCATATTGCTGCAACTGATCTTTCGGCAAATCGTTGTTGCTGTACAAAGGTGCCTCTGTTTGCTGGTCTCTCTTTCCTTCAAACTTTACCGGCACACCGGCTAGTACTGCCTCAATGGTTGCAGCGTTCACTTCATCAGCGCCAGTCTCTGTTATCAAATTTCCTGCAGTATCTAACCACACATAATGGGGCAATAACAAATGCGGGTAACGGCTCACAGCAACCGTATCTTCTACAACGGCGGTAAGGTTCAATGGCCTTCCGTTCCGTTGTTCCCAACTCTTAAAAACGGCTTCTACCTTAGCTCTTGTATCACCGCTTCTTTTCGAATTGATTAATACAAACTGTACCCTGTCTTTAAACTTCTCCTGCAACGAATCGATTTTCCTGAACGATTTAACGCAGGGCGCACACCAGCTTGCCCAGAAATCCAGGATCACCAGTTTGCCCCGGTAATCTGCCAATGAAATAGCTTTATTGCTCTTTAAAATTTGCGTAAAAACAAGGGCTGTATCTTTTACCGTAAAAGCAGCTTGCTTTTGAACGGTTTGTGCCGATACAGGAGCACACAGCCAAAACATGGCCAGTACATATAAAAAACGCATGAAAATGTAGATTGAAAAATGAAAAACTGGTCCGTATCAGACGGACATTACTGAGCGGAACAACCTGTAGCGGAAGCATAAAATTGCTGCTTCCGGTTTGGTTATCGAAACCAAATACAGGCTACTTTAATCAAAAATTTATACTTTTATCCATATAACACATTATGGCTACTACCACCTTAAAGATACTGAGAGAAATCAATGACCGCACACAGGAAGAAATTGCAAACGTATTGGGCATAAGCCAAAATACATACAGTCGCCTGGAACGTAACCCCAAAAACCTCACATCAGAACAGGCGCAGAAACTGGCGGATTTTTATAATGTAAACATTGCAGATCTTCTAACAGAAGCAACACCTACTATTTCGTTCAATGACAATAAAATTGAAGGGAGTAATAACGGTTATGTCGGAAGTATTGAAAACGACAACAGACATTCAGCCAATGCCTCGGAAGTCTCCTCATTAAAAGAAGAAATAGCTTACTTAAGAAAACAAAATGAAGATTTAATAAAATTGCTTTCAGATAGAAAATAGAGCTAACACCCAAAAATCAACGAAAGATTATTGAAAAGAATCTACATGCTGATTGTTCACAAAAGCATTGCTATTCTCGAAATGATTGTTATTGAAAAAAACTTGAAAGGACGTTTTTGTTTGATCAATTAGGAATAAATATTTAGGTGCATTATAAAGAACGGAAAGTTTTTTTGCTAACTCAGGAAAAACAAGACTACAGCCTGACTCCAATTCCTCATACTCTTCTGTACTAAGTCTCAGATTATTAGCCACCATTTCCTTTGATAATTGATGATACCTACGAAAACTATACAGAATGAAATTCATTGGCATTCTAGCAGTAATTAATCAAACCCTTTCGCAAAAAATTCTGAAGGTGTCATTTCTAACCCATCAATAATTTTGAGTAGTGTGCCCATTTGAATATCATTGAAATTTCCTGATTCATATTTGCCCATGCTAATGCGGGAAATCTCAATATCATAGGCAAAGTTTTCAGCTGATGTAAAACCTTTGGCCTTTCGCACTTCCTTTATACGACTACTTAACTTTTGATAAAAATCATCGTAATTAAAGTGGCCTAAAGATGCCTTTTTGCGAACGCTATTTTTTACGCCCTTTGCCATGTCGCAAATAACAGGATATGGTTAATTTAAATAACTACTTATAATTACCTTACTATATGATGGTATTAATAATTAATTCGTAGTATCTTTCAGCTAGAATTACTTGTCTTGAAAGTTTTAAATAACCATACACCATTAACACCAAAACACGACGCTGGAACTTCGAACATCGAAGATGCATTCCATCAATTATATAATCCACTTTGCTATTTCGCATTCCAGCTCATCAACAGTAAAGAAGCCGCAGAAGATATTGTAACCGACTTTTTCACCCGCATTTGGCAAAAGCCACCGGCATTGGAAAACAGCCGGGTGTTTCGCTCCTATTGCTACACCGCTGTTCGTAATGCATGTATTAACCATTTAAAACAGCAGCAACGTTTTTCGCAAAAAGAAGAACAGTGGCAGCAACTGCAAAGCCTGGAGCAACCGGCCATACTCGATGCCATTATACAAACAGAAACCATGCGGGCACTCAATGCCGCCATTGAAACCCTGCCACCCCGTTGCCGTTCGGTTATTACATCACTTTATAAAGAAGGAAAATCCATTCGTGAAACAGCCGACGAAATGCAGATAGCTGTAGAAACTGTGAAATCGTTACGGCAATATGGTTTGAAATTATTGCGGAAGGAAATGCCATTGGAGCTTTGGCTGGCGCTGGGATTACTGGCAGGCTAGTGGGGCTTTGATTCTTAAAATGAAGATGGTATATTGAGTTAGCTAACAACTCATCTGCTCAACCAAAACCAGCACGCTTATGAAATGCAGACACAACATCCTGTTTATTTTGCTGACACTCCTACTCCTCAGTTGCGAACAAGCTGCAACAGATCTGCACAATGGAGAATATGTTTTTGCAGAAGAATCCAATGAACAAGCACTGCAGGAATCAATTATCATAAGAGGCAATGAAGCCACGTTACGAATGCGTTCTTTATTCAACCCCTCCAAACTTACTAAAAGCACGTACCTATGTCTGCATTACCCCGACAGGGTAGATTTGCAACTGAGAAGGCAGCGTCCTATATCAATTCCGGTAGATAAAGACGGTAATTTAATTTGGGATGCCAAGCTGTTTAAAAAACAACCTTCGCTGATTATTCAACCGATGCCCATTCCTGAGGCGTTTTTGGAAGCGACGGAAGAGCAATAGCATATCAATACATATCTTGTTTCATCATCAAAAAAACAGATAATGAAACAAGTTTTACTGCTCCCCGCCTTCCAGGAATTCATGCGTGCATCTGCAAAAGGCAAACGCCGAACTGCCTCAGGCAAACGTTTAACTGAAGGAACCATACAGCAATACCAAATGGTGCATCAATATCTTCATGGCTTCGAAACAACCTTACAACAACCCATTCGTATTCAACTGTTGTATAAGCAAACACAACGTCAATTTCAGCAGGAAAGCAATTATTGGAAAAAAATAAAACTGGCACTGGAGCAATACCTGCGTAAGCAACACAAATGTTTAGATGTGTACATTGCAGCAGTGTTCAAAGTAATCAAAACATTCTTCAATTATCTCCGCAAAGAAAAAGGTTTGCCTGTTGGCGAATTTCATCGTCAGTTTCAATTACCTTCTTACCAATACCAACCGGTGCTCATCGATACATTTCAACTGCAACGCCTCATAAACGATACCAATTTTCGCAATGCCCTGCAAAAACACTTGGCCGAAAGTCTTGACCTTTTCATCATTGGTTGCCTGGTTGGTTTGCGCTATATCGATCTCATCAATCTCAAAAAAACAAGTCTCTCTGTTCGTAACGATCAATATTATTTGCAGGTACTAACGCAAAAAACAGGAACGCAAGTAAATATTCCATTACCCCTTTATGCGGTTGAAATAATCGATCGCTTGAAGCAAAAGAAAACGCAATACCTTTTTAAACGTATCTCAAATACCAATTTTAACCTGCACCTGAAACAGATTATGGAATTGGCAGGCTATACCTACAGTGTTCCGAAAATGCGCTACAGCCAGGGCAGGTTAACAGAGATAAAAACCAAAGCCGGAAACAGCTTTCGATTCTGCGATCATATCTCTTCGCATACGATGAGACGAACTGCTATTACAAACCTGCTTGTGTTGGGCGTACCAGAAATGGTCGTTCGCAAAATATCAGGTCACGCAGCCGGCAGCAAAGAATTTTACCGCTACATTTCGCTGGCACAGGACTATACCAACCGCCACTTAACAGACGCATACGATAAGCTCTTAAAAACAGCATAATTAATACGTAAAACATGTTGATTTTTGCATATTTCTGCTATTTTTAGAACTTAAAATGATCTTTGAAAATAAGTGCTGGTAAAGATTAGACGAGATTGCATTATTATCCGTTCGGGTTAACAATGGCGGGGATTAGTACTAAGGCTGCAAATGTTTTAGAGAATAGAAGGAAATTTAATGAAGAAACTGAATTAAACAGTGACTTCAATATTAATCTGTATGAGACAAATTACAGAAGCTTAGACCCACAAATAGGACGGTTCTGGCAGATTGATCCTCTTTCAGAAGAATTTGAAGATTTATCACCGTACTCTTATGCATATAACAATCCTATTCTTTTTAACGATCCAATGGGGTTAGCTCCAGGCGACACTTCTTCGTATAAAGAAATAATAATAGACGCCCCAAGGAAAAATAAACCTGAAGATGGGCAGGTTATGGAGAGAAGAAACTTCTTACTTGACTTTTTTTTGGGGCAAAGAAAATGGAATGGCTATGATGTTGATTCAAAGGGCTACTTAGTATTAATGTTTGGTTCTCCCGTAAAATCAACACAACTCACAAGTCCAGACCTTGGAGTAAAGTCAAATGCAACCAAATCTGCCGGGAAGTTTGTCAATAAATGGTTAGTTTATCGATCCTATAAAAAAATCAACGGTCAACTCAGACTATATATTGGTAAAGCAAAAAATTCATTAGTTAATAGGTATTCAAAAAAGGAAATCGATGATATGATGGTTCAAGTAATTAATAAATTAGATGAGCTCCCTGATAATGCCACTGCACTGGGGGTGGAACAAGCAGTGCTTATGTTAAATGGAGGGCTTGAATCTACAGCCAACATAAAAAATGCTGCTGTTAAAAAAGTATATGTTGAGGCTGGATTAAAATGGCTTGAAAACAATATTCCAAATTGGAGAGAAGTTTTTAAATTTCAATAAATTCTTTATCGATGTTAGAAAATTATATTGTTTATGAGTTTGAAGTTCCGCAGAACTTAGGATTTGGTTATTGTAAAATTGTTGATTTTAGAAACAAAAGGGTATTTGATGGATTGTTAGCTAAAGTTTTTGACTACCTATCGCCAAAACCCATCGTAAGTTTAGACATATTAGTCGATAAAGATTGGCTATTTGGAGCAAGGCGATTAGCACAAATGCCAAGCATAAAAGGTAAGGGTGCGTGGAGGCGCATTGGTTCTTTGATCTCTCAGGACGATAACATTATACCCGACTTTAAGAGTTCAAATAAATTGTCTCCTCTTATTGAAGATGAATCAAAAATTAATGAATGGCAGGTTATTCGTAACATAAACGAGGTTTGTGACAAAAAATTTAGTTACAATGACGTTAGACATTTAGAGGACACAACAATAAATTCAACCTATGGTATCGAGATAAGAACAGCTATGGAGTACTTTCGCATAAACAATCTTGATATAAAAGAACGGTTTGATTTGTCCGACATGACAAATTGGAACGTTTATCGAGGAATGATTAATGTTCCAATTTATAAAACAATCCCTCCTCCAAAAAAAGGTAAAGCTATTTGTTAGTGTAGTGTGTTTCGTTCACGCTCGAGTCCCCGTTTTTATCTTTAATACATGCCTGTTAAAACATCCATCCCTTTTACAGAAGGAATTTTCTCCATTACATTTACCTGTACTAACTGGTTGCCGTTAATTGAAATTGTAAAAGGTTATGATATCATCTATAACTGGTTCGATCAATTGAAATCAAAAGGACATTTCATTGCCGGTTACGCTATAATGCCAAACCACGTGCATGTAGTTATCGGTTTTCGCAAATCTCATCAATCCATTAATACAGTTATTGGAAATGGCAAACGGTTTATGGCGTATGAAATAGTACAACGCCTGAAAACAAAAGGCGAAACAGAACTTTTACACAAATTATTTTTGTCTGTTGAGGCAGAGCGAAGAGCCAATCATAAAAAACATAATGTATGGGAGCTGTCATTCGATTGGAAAAAATGTGAATCGGAGGCGTTTATTCTTCAAAAACTGGATTATTTTCACATGAATCCATGCAAGGGAAAGTGGAATTTATGTGCAAGCCCTGTTGATTATGTACATAGTTCTGCCATGTATTATGCAACAAGTGAACAGGGTGTTTATGAAGTAACCAATTATGCAGTATTGATGGATATTGATTTGACTGTTGAGCAGAAGTATATATAAACTTACACGCAACGTCCTCCCCAAACTGTGAAACAAAATTGCAACTAATTGCAAGGAGAGACGTTGCTGGGAAGGAAAAGTTTTCGCTTCGTAAAATAAAAAACCACCAGATTTTTAACTGATGGCTCAATGTTTTTTGCTCGCTAAATTACACAAGGCATAGGAAGCCCTGCCGCATTGCCTACGCCTCATTCCTGCGCCAGTCGGCGTATCTTTTGTTTAACAGGCATGACGTTAATTTAATCCTATCAGTCTTTTATGCAAATGAAAACATTCAATCCGGTATTATGGCGAGTGCCACAACTCACATTGCCATCTGACACGTCGCCTGTTAACGTTCGGATTGGAAGATTCGGCTTAGAAAGAGTCTCGTCGTCGAAAGAAGAAGTTTGGCTTCCTATCTTTCATGACGAGCCCCTCACGGGGCTTTTTTGATTATTCTCACTAAAATAAGAATAAAGAAATAAAATATAAAGAACCAAAAAAAAGCATTAACAAGAATCAACCATAAGGATTCGCCATAACTAAATGGGCCTCCAATAAATCCAGCATATATTCTTTCAAAAAGATTTCTTTTTGCTCCCCACGTAATTAAGAGCGGCCCCGTAGTAACAATGAGTCCAATGTAAACTATTACAAAGACAAAGAATGACACAAAAAATAATTTCAACTTCATA